>JAZRUQ010000104.1:0-12854 GCA_045652605.1 Erysipelotrichaceae bacterium | reverse complement strand
AAGACATGCAGGAATTCGGGTTTCTTCCCTCTTTAGGTTTTGATGATCCTAAAAAGTTCTGGGAAGAAGTCAGTGCATTTAAAAATGAAAATGAAATGGATGGTATCCTGGCTTATATGCACATGATGATTGAAAAGTCAGAGCAGGCAGGAAAACCTGTTCGACGTGAAGATCTGGTGGCCTTAGGAAAGGGTGTTGAACTGTTTCCAGGGGTGAAAGACTGGTTTAAACGAGTCAATGAAGAAGGAAGAAAGTTGGGTCTTGATGTAGAGCATTACATTATTTCATCTGGACTCACTGAAATTATTGAAGGGACTGAAATTGCGGACTGTTTCAAGAAGATTTATGCCTGTCGTTATTATTATGATGCACAGGGTGTTGCCAAGTGGCCTGCACTGGTGGTCAATTACACAACAAAAACGCAGTATATTTTCCGCATCAACAAACAGGTTTTAAATGCAGCTGAAGATGTAGCACTGAATCAGTATACCGATGTGAAAGAAAGACCGATTCCTATTGCCAACATGGTCTATATTGGGGATGGTCTGACAGATGTACCTTGCATGAAACTGGTGAAACAGTATGGTGGTCACAGCATTGCGGTGTATCATCCGGAAGGGAAGAAATCGCAGAATCTAGCTAAAGAGCTGGTTACGGCAGAACGTGTGCATTTTACAGCTCCTGCTGATTACAGTCAGGGAAAAACGATGGAAACATTGGCTTTTGCGATTTTAAAGGAAATTGCAGCACGTGCAGAACTGGATCATCTTGCGCAACTGAATGTGAAATAGAGTGAAATCGAAAGATTTCACTTTTTTCGACGCATTTTTTACATTCATCTCAATAGACTGTTGCAGAGGTGATTGAATGCAGATACCGTATCAGGTAATTCGCATGGCGGATGAAAACTACGCTGTCATGCCTTATGTGTCTCAGATTGATTATAGTTATTTGGCGAAAGAGTTGTGCAAAGAGGGAATTTGCAGAGTGCTGGCTGTCTTTGGCTACACCTGTTTATCTTTTTCTGAAAGGGGAATGGATGTCTTTTTAGGTCAGAACGAGCTGACGTGTGTCGCCAGTTTTCTTTATGCACAGCATCAGAAAAAGGAATTTGATATCACAACATCTATGAATGTAGTTCATATTAAAGTGCTGAAAGATAATCCTTTTGAATGTCTGATTCAGAAAAACACGCATCAAAGCATCAAAGAGTCTGAAATTAAGCGAGGGTTATGTCATGTCCAATGAGCTGGTGCATCTGGTAGCCAATGCACAAAGAACTACACAGGTCAAAGCTTACCTGCAGACCAAGGAGAATACGTATTCGTATCCGGTTTATGATGCTGTGATGATGGGGGATATTGAACAGGTGAAATCTGTTGTATCCAATGAACATGTCTTGAATTATGAACTTGAAGTCACTTCTCATCAAAGTCTTTTAGGGCTGGAAAATCCAATTTGCTATCCAGCTCGAATTGAACCAGGTGCTTTGATTAGAAAAGGGGTAGAAATTGAAAAAGATGCAGTTGTTTTGATGGGTGCCGTGCTGAACACAAAAGCGAAAATTGGAACGCAGACAATGATTGACATGAATGCAGTCATTGGATCTGGCGCACATATTGGAGCACGTTGTCATGTTGGAGCAGGTGCTGTTGTGGCAGGAATGATGGAACCTGCATGCAAAGATCCTGTGATCATTGAAGATGATGTTTTCATTGGTGCCAATGCCGTAATTTTAGAAGGAGTAAAAGTAGGACATCACAGCATCATTGGGGCAGGTGCTGTTGTCACAAAAGATGTCATGCCCTATAGTGTCATGGTTGGAGTTCCAGCTCGAAAAATCAGAAATAACACGAAAGAATCTTTGATTGAATCAGAATTAAGATAAAACCTGCATCAGCAGGTTTTAATTTTATCTGTAATTTTTTGTGATTCTGATGACTTTCATATAGTGAACATTGGTTCCGACTTCATCATTGATATTTTGAGGTGGAATGTGTTCATCCATCTGCCAGATGCGTTCAATCACACAGCTTTCAAGGTTCTGTGCGCTGTTTTCAGCGGCAGTTGAACATGAACATCTGCATTCATTGTTTCCGCTGCATTGTGGACAGTCATCCCCGCAGCAATGAAATTCCTGACTGGCCTGATTTGTGCAGTCATTGAAATCTTCCGGGTTGTCGTACCCTTGGTCAAAAGTCTGAATAGTTTCATTTTTAATCTGATTCAATGTCATTTTCAGTTCGTTCATCATTTTCATCCTTTCAAATTCAGTGTATTCAATTGATTCAAAAATGTGCCAAAGTACAGAAAAAAACAAGAGAGATGAATACATTGATAGAGAAAGGAGAGAGAAAGATGGCAAAAATCTTTGTGTATGATCCTTCAAACAATCAGATGTATACACTGTATCGTGAAGAAAATGAACCAATGCCATTTTCTTATGACCGTACACTTCTGGTGCGTGAGTTTCGTGGTTCCAGCAATTCCACAGTTTTATGGACGACCACCACTGCAATGGAAGCGTGGAATACAACACGAAGAAACTATGGCTCAGGAATACCTGTCGGATATGCCTTTAAACGCATCTGGGAAGGCGGTCATGGACTTCAGTCACAGCATTATGCGGGTGTATCCTTTGATGTAGGGCAGCGTTTAACACAGACACAACGCAATCGCATCTACAACACAGCACTTTCTTTAGGTGTCTGGGGCTATGTTGAACCTTTAAGCATGACACCGACATGGGTTCATTTTGATCGACGTTATGCACCAGGGGCTTGTGGTGGTACAGCAGGGTTTCCAACATTGCGACAAGGTGCCGTCAGCACGTATGTTCTGGTTCTTCAGGATGCATTGAATGCCTTGGGTTATTCAACTCAGATGCTGGATGGGAAGTTCGGCAATCTGACACGGAATGCAGTCCTTCAGTTTCAAAGAGCCAATGGACTTAGTGCAGATGGAATTGTAGGGTGTCAGACCTGGCGTGCTCTGGCTAATGAAGTCGTAGGCATTGGAAGAACTCCAACTGTCATTGACCCATAAGAAAAAAGGGGATACGTATGTATCCTCTTATAGTTCATTTAACAGTTTTGTACATCCTTCCATTACATCACGATAAGTATCTTCGAAGTTGCCTGTATACCATGGATCTGCAATGTTTCTGTTCAAAAGAGTCCTGATTTTATCATGATGCTTCTGAGGAACCAGACGTTGAGCATAACGGATATTGGAAAGATCCATGCATAAAATCAGATCAAAATATTCAGCATCCTCTTTTGTAAGCTGACGGGCATGATGGTCAATGCAGGGAATGTTGTATTTTCGTAAGATTTCTCTTGTACCATAGTGGACACCATTACCGATTTCTTCACGACTGACAGCTGCAGAGTCAATTTCAAATTCATGATTTCTTTTTGCCTGTGTGACAAGATGAGTCATCACCGATTCAGCCATGGGACTTCTGCAGATATTGCCATGGCAGATAAATAAGATTTTATGCATATTCAGTTCCTTTTCTTTCTATATTGGTAAAGTTTAAAAAGTGCTTACTTTAAAGTGTTTTTGAACTTTTTTGTTTTTGGTTTTTTATTTTGAACATCTTAAAAATGACTGTTTGTAATAAGTTTGGTGTAAAAAAAGGTGTAAAGATGACCTCTGATTTTAAGTTTACACCAAACTATAAATCATTGACAGCTTTTTCTAAATCTTTGAAATGATCATGTGTATAAACGTCCATTGAACTTCATGCTAGAATGTTCCATGAGGGCTGATAGAGACTTCATATCCAGACCTTTTTGCCGCAATTTAGTACAATATGTTTGTCTGTATACGTGAGGTAATTCATCTTTATAGATACTATAAGATATTATGTGTGCGCTTGAACTCCTTATTCCTTATAAAGACTACGATGTATATAAATATTCTTATTTATGATAAAATTAGTCTGACAAAATTGAAATTAGCGCACAAAGCGAAACTACACATTGAGGCAAATATGAAAAGACTACTTTTATTTATTTTTATCAGCATAATGACATTTGATTTGTGGGGATGCTCCTCTGTTCCCATTCAGCAAGAATCATCTGTGGAAAGTGATGCTACAGAAAATATCAACAATGAATCTACCGTTTCAGCAATAGACTGGGATGATCTTCCAATAATTTTTAAAGCACCTGATGATGTAAAAGTTGGAGATTTCCTGGCTGAGGGAACTGTTTATCCTCAGGGGGTTGTTTATTTTGATGAAGTTTCCGTCAATAATACGGACGATATCATTGCTCTTTTAAAGAAATACGATCTTTATCAAACAGTGATGACTGACACTGTAAGTTATCTTACCACCAGATACTATGGTTTTATTGTGTACTTAGAAGATGACCTTTATAGCGTAACCAAGCAGACCGAAGATTATTTTGAAGACTATCTATACGGAAAAGACGGACTTGTTAGTTTTTCAAAATGGGGAACTCCTCCTAAGGCTTTAACACATGGTGAAAAAATTGATGATACAACGGTTTACATTGATACAGCTATTACTGATATCAAGTCAGATCAAAGCCTTGATTTATTTTTTGACTTAATCAGTAAGCACTTTGGTGAATATAATTCTGACAACGATTACACATTCGTTACAGAGGCAGGAAGAATTACCCTGTTCAAAAGAGATTACGGCTATAATGTTTATGAGAGTTCGTCCTATGCAGCATCCCTCGCATATATTGAGCACGATTTTGAGTATGCAGAAGATAAAACGTTAATTCAACATCTTACATATGCGAGCGATGGGAAGGGAAATAAGTATCGTCTTTGGGAGAAAGATGAAGATATGCAAAAAACGGAGTGGCTAAATGATGGAACTACAGTTCAAACACAAGTAAAATATGGCCGTACAACTATAAACAAACAAAAGGATTCAAAATGCATATATTATTATAAGAGCGATTTCATAGAATCTTTTTTAACCTATAATGAAAATGGTGTATTGGTTGGTTACAAAGCAATCTCCTTACAAGATGGCGAAGAATATGACTGGGTGTTGGACGGCAATGGATATGATGCAAGCAACTATGTGTCTGTAACCATTACTAAAAACGGTTCTTCCAAAACATATGTTGGAAAAAATCAGATTCCTTGGGGTGCAGCAATTTTCTATCCACCAAAAGTCGCAGGTTCATACCAATAATATAGTGGATAGTGATTATATGAGACATCTCTCGTTTCAAAGGAGAAAAAATGAAGAGAATACTAACATTTATCTGTGTTATTATATTCATGTGTAATTTTTGTGGAATCAGATGACGGTTTTTTTAATTCCCAATAATATTAAACATGGAGATGTTTTTAGCAATGGTTTGAATATGCTGACAAGGTAAACAAAGTATTATCAGCAATGAGAGTTTCCGAAGATAACGGCATGGATTATACCTTTACTCTTGATGGAAAAGGTCATAATCCAGAGAATGTTGTGTCATTAACTATGACCGGAAATGGTAAAATAACTTATAATTATGACAACATTCCTTAGTACAATGTTGTATCTCCACACGGCAGAATGCCTGCAAACTAACAGACGAATTTGTCGAACAGTGTCGAATTTTGAAATTAAAGAAAGGCTATTTAGTATACATTTAGTGTATCTAAATGACCTTTCTGTTTTTTTGGAGTATAGAAATTGTAGCGATTTTCGTAATCGCTACTTTTTTATTGTTTGATGTTTTGGCGTGAAAAAGGTGTAAAAGCAATTAAGCCTTACACCTGTATCATTTAATAACAGTTAAAATATCCTTTATTTAAAGCACTTTTAAGTCATCACCGATTCAGCCATGGGACTTCTGCAGATAATTGCCATGGCAGATAAATAGAATTTTATGCATCACAATTTCCTTTCTTAATACATGTAAAAATCTCCTGGATTTTTAGGGGGATAAAGCATTCCGGTACCCCATGGTATCTGATTGTGTGTATATTGTATTGACCCACTCTCTTTGGTTACAATCAGTAAAGTGACAGCGTCAGTATCATTGCTGGTGCCATCTAAAAACCATTCATATCTTGTGTTGCTTGTTTTATCAAAAGCTTCAAATTTTGTGATGATATGGGAGTCCTCTGATGCATATGTATAATATTTATCGTTATATTTACTTGAGATTGTCAAATAAGGGTATTCCACTTTGTCATTTATAATTATCTTTTTAAAAGTATATTCAATGTTGTAGTCTTCATTCTTAATATATCTTGTGGCTCTTCCGCCATGTTCATCATAGAAATATTCTCTGACTTCAAAATCAGTCTCATCTCTAAGATATGCAACATCACCATTTTCAGAATAATCAGTAACATACGTATAACCAGTATCAAGCATCTTAGTGCTTGTGCTTATGCATTTGCCTTCATTGGTGAATTTTACGACAACTATCGAATTGTTAAAAGTTTCATATTCTGTTTGTGTGGTATAGCCAGTTTCGCTATCGGTTTCATAGATCTGTTCCCAATAATGACCATCTTCTTGATAAAGTTTATATTCATAATTAAATTCATCACCAACTACATAAGTAATGTAATTTTGATCAATGTTTTCGTATCGGCATACTTCAGTTCGGCCATTTGTTTCAGAACGGAAAAAACAATTGTTGCCTCCTGCGTAAGTCTTTAAAAATTCATCAGCATCTTCATATGAATCAATATGGATTTCAAAACGTGTTCCAACTTCAAAAACATCATTGACATTCATCAATGCCGGATATTCACCTAAAGATAGAATTGAATAAACCATTTTATCGATAGGGTCGTACCATATACCGCCTTTGAAGTTTGTTTTCTTTCCATCGTTAAATTGTTCGAATTTAATTGTTCCTTCACCAACAGTACCGCTTAAATCTTTTCTTATATCTTCATTCTGTTCATTCCACTTTATATTCAGGTCTGCAGTAATGTCTTCATATCCTTCAGATTTTTTCATGCGATAGATAAAAAACTCTCCGTATTCTGATATGTTGATATATTGGACAATTTCAGCTTCTTCATCATATGAAACGATAAGTTCCTTAGGTGTTACATAGAAATGAACTGTTTTTAAAAATTCCTTTTCAATCATCGAGAGATCATCAATTTCTTTGAAATTGTATAAATTGTTATGGTCTGATGAAAAAGATGGGTTTGATGTTTCACTGCATCCACAGAGTGCAAGTAAGAAGAATGCTAAGAATACATTTTTAATGATTTTCATATCGTCCAATACTCCTTTCTGTATGGGGTGGTTGTTTATTTTTATTGAAAGATTGTATCTATTTTATATTTTACTCGAAATCAGGATTTCTTTTAAGAATAAATTATATTTGGTTTCTTTTTCCAATTTATGTGAAGTATAACACAATTGTTGCATTCATTTAAGTTTCTGTTATAATGAGAAAGCTTAATTGATTAAGCATAGAACTGATGAACAGTTCAATACTAAAAATAAAGGAAGGAACACACAATGAAAAAATTATTTACTGTATTACTTTGTGGATTAATTGCGATGTCCCTGCTGAGCGGCTGCGGAAGCAAGACAAATGAAGACACACCAAATACTGGTGATGACCAGACAACGACTGATACAAACACTGCTGATACTGTTGGTGCAGCATTACTGAATGGATTCAATGAATATGTAAAGGCAAATCCTGAAGCAACTGCAATGGATATTGCGAACAATGCAATTACTAACTCTGTTATTCCTGCTGAATTGTCACTGATGACAATGGAAATGGAACCAGGATACCTGAATGGTTTCGATAACTTTGAAGTAACTGGTTTTGAACAGGCTGTTATGTTTGCGCCAATGATGGGTACAATTCCATTTGTTGGTTATATCTTTACACTGCCTGCAGATGCAGATGTTCAGGCATTTATGGATTCACTGACACAGAATGCAAATCTGAGATGGAATATCTGTACATCAGCTGATGAAATGACAGTTTCTCATATTGACAACACAGTCTTCTTCCTGATGGCTCCAATGTCATTTGAAACTGCTGAATAACATCAATAAAGCTAATCAAGAAGCGCAGGAATCTGCGCTTTTTTCCTAGGAGGTACTCTCATGCTTTTTTCAAGCCTGCCTTTTCTCTACTATTTTCTGCCGGTTACACTGATTTTATACGGACTGGTACCAAAAAATGGGAAAAATTTAATCCTGCTGCTGACCAGTCTGTTTTTCTATGGATGGGGTGAACCGAAGACAATCCTTCTGATGATTCTTTCAATCATGGTTGGGTATTTTGTAGGAATCAAGATTGAACAGAACCAAGGCACAAAAGCTGCAAAGTATTGGCTGATTGCATCTGTCATTTTTAATTTAGGGATGCTGGGTCTGTTTAAGTATGCAGATTTCTTTATTTCAAATCTGAATCTTATTCCATTTGTGTCCATTCCATTGCTGAAACTGGCATTGCCGATTGGGATCAGTTTTTATACATTTCAGATTATGAGCTATACGATTGATGTGTATCGTGGTGATGTTGCAGCACAGAAGAACTTTATTTCGCTGGCTGCTTATATCTCTTTGTTTCCACAGTTGATTGCAGGACCTATTGTGCGATACAAGGATGTTGATGTACAGCTGGCTCATCGTACTCATTCATCTGAGAAGATGGCATTGGGTATTCGCCGTTTTGTGATTGGGTTGGCAAAAAAAGTTTTAATCGCAAATCAGCTGGGTGAATTGACAGAACTGTTTTTAGCGTCAAAGGATCAGTCTGTTGTGTATGCCTGGATGTATGCGATTGCCTTTATGCTTCATATCTATTTTGATTTCTCTGGATATAGTGATATGGCCATTGGTCTGGGTAAATTCTTTGGCTTTGAACTGCTGGAAAACTTCAATTATCCTTATATCTCAAAATCCATTACTGAATTCTGGAGACGCTGGCACATTTCATTGGGGACATGGTTCAAGGATTATGTCTATATCCCGCTGGGAGGAAACCGTGTATCGAAATCTCGTCATTTTATCAATATTCTGATTGTCTGGTTTCTGACTGGTTTCTGGCATGGGGCAAGCTGGAATTTTATTGTCTGGGGATTGTATTTTGCGATTATCCTGATGATTGAAAAGAATATACTGCTGAATGGATTGAATCGTTTCAAAGTCATCAATCATGTGTATGTTCTGATTCTTGTAGCAATCAGTTTTGTGATTTTTAATGCGACAGATTTATCTGCAGCTGTTGTTACACTGAAGACAATGTTCGGATTAAATGGAACATCACTTTATTCAGCTGAGACAGCGTATATGATTTCAAATTATGGGTTTGTTCTGATTCTGGCGGTTTTAGGAGCTACACCGCTGCCAAAGACAATCTTTAGCAAGCTGAATCAGAATGCAATGATGCAGAAATTCTTTGATGTGATGGAACCTGTTTTATTAGCTTTATGTTTTCTGATGATTACTGCTTATCTTGTGGATGGAAGTTTTAATCCATTCCTGTATTTCAGATTTTAGGAGGAGAATTTATGAATCGATTACGTTCAACGATGACAATCCTTCTTTTTATGGCAATTCTGTTTGTTTTGAGTCTTTCTGCGTGGTTTAAATCAGAAACACTTTATTCTGACAGTGAAAGAAGAGGTCTGCAGCGTTTTCCTGAATTAACTGCGGAAACCTTGTTTTCTGGATCTTTTACAAGTTCATTTGAAACCTATACACAGGATCAGTTTCCGCTTCGTGATGTGTTCAGAAAAATCAAAGCAATGGGTGCATTTAACCTGTTTCAGAAGCAGGACAACAATGATCTTGTCATTGATGGTGATTCCATCTATAAACTGGAATATCCGCTTAATGAGTCTATGCTGGATCATGCTGCAAACAAATTTGAAAGCATTTATAACACGTATCTGAAAGATACAGATACAAATGTGTATTTCTCTATTGTGCCTGATAAGAATTACTATGCAGATGATTCCGTTGGATTATTGAAACTGGACTACAATCAGTTGTTTCAGCATATGGTGGATAAGACATCCTTTATGACTTATCTGGATATCACTTCCATGCTGAGTATCGATGATTATTATCGTACAGATACGCATTGGAGACAGGAAAAGATTACAGATGTTGCGGATTATCTGCTGAAAGAAATGAACACAGAATCAGATTTTCAGATGACTGAAGTAACCCTGAATCTTCCATTTTATGGTGTTTATCTTGGTCAGTCTGCCATGAACATTGAACCGGATTCCATTTCCTATCTGATGAGTGAATCATTTGAACAGTGCGAAGTTATCAGTTATAACACAGGCATGGCTAAGCCGATTGAAATCTATGATCTGAGTAAAGCTTCTGGAAAGGATGCTTATGAACTGTTTTTGAATGGTGCTGATGCATTGATTGAAATCACTAATCCGAATGCGAAAACAGATAAAGAACTGATTCTTTTCCGTGATTCATTTGGAAGCAGTCTTGCACCGCTTCTGATTGATGGCTATGCCAAGATTACACTTGTGGATATTCGTTATATTCAATCTTCAATGATTGGAAATTTTATTGAATTTGATAATCAGGATGTTTTGTTTATGTACAGTACATTGCTGCTTAACAGCAGTCTGGCACTTAAATAATAGCCAAATGAAAATGCAGTGAATCACTGCATTTTTTCTTTTAATATTTTTAAAATGGTGGTTGGTACACCTGCTTCATCATTGGATGGTGCTTCGTATCTGGCAATCTTTTTGATATCAGGGTGCGCGTTTTTCATGGCATAGCTGTATTTGACTGCCTGAAGCATCTCGACGTCATTGAAATAATCTCCAAAGGCTACAGCTTTATTTAAGTCGAGTTTCAGGATTTCTGCAGCTTTCTTTAAAGTTGCTCCTTTGGATTGGCCTTTGGGAATGATATCCATCCAGATGCTTTCTGAGACAAGGACTTCAAACTCATCCTGATACTTTTTAAAGTGCGGATAACAGTTTGCCTCTGATCCTTTTAAGTCAAGGACGGAAATCTTACAGAATGAATCCTGTATTTCTGTATAATCTTCAATGATTTTGTAATCTGCATAGAAACGTTCGATCTGTTTTAGAACATCTGGATTGCTGGAACGTACATAAGCAGTGTCTTTGCCGCATAAAACAGGTGTGCAGCCTAAAGATTCGGACAATTCCACAAATTCATGAATGCTTGCATCAGGCAGCGTGTTAAAATGCAGCACTTTTTTCTGATAGATGCAGATTCCTCCGTTTTCGGCAATATACAACAAGTCATCGCGTTTGTTCATCTTTTCATAGATGCTTGAAAACTGACGTCCACTGCAGATGCCGAATAGAATGTTCTCTTTTTTTAATGTATCAATGATGTCATGGATGTTTTCTGGTGGATTTTTGTGTGAGTCCAGCAGGCATCCATCCATATCGCTTACAATCAGTTGAATCATAGGTATCTCCTTTAAATCTATGATTATTGTACCTGAAAAAGATGACAATTGATACTAAATGTCACTGTGTATCTGAATGAATTGGTCTATAATGATGGTGTTGGAGGATGAAGTATGAACATTTGGATGATGATGCTTCCATGCATTGGTCTTGCATTGGATGATTTTATTCTCATGATGGGAAAAGGGGCAACCTTGAAAGATCTGACCACTGAAAAGACAATGGCGTATGCAGGTATTTTTGGTACTGTAAATCTGTGTGCTGCTTTGATTGGATATTTGATTGCGCTGCTGTTTGGAGGATTGCTTGTTGTGAAAGTCAATGCCATGATCTGTGCATTGATTTTTCTGACGCTGGGCATGTGGTTTGTACATAAGGCGCTGACACGAAAAGGGATTGTAGAGCGTCTGGATTTGAGTTTTAACTGGAAACAGTGTATTAAAATGGCAATTATTACAAACATTACGACAATTTTCTATGGAATGGCCAATGGAATGATGGGATCTTCTTTGATTCTTCTGCTTCTGTGTGCGTATCTGACATGTTTTGTAGCTGTGTTTGTGGCATTGCGTATTGGATATGCATATGGATATCGCTATGGTTGTGGTATTCAGGGTGTTGGCGGTGCTTTGCTTCTGATGATGGCATTGAGTGTCTGGTTTAAATTTCTGAGGTAGTTGTCATGGATAAGAAAAACAACACAAAGGAATTTCTGGCAGAGAGCTTGCGTCTTTTGATCTGCAAGATGCCATTTCATTCGATTACCATTAAGAAAATCTGCGATGAAGCAGGAGTTGTGCGTGTAACGTTCTATAATTATTTTGTCGATAAATATGATGCGTTGGATTATCTGGTTCAGACAGATTTAGAGGCAGGTATCTGTGAGCGCGAGTCAGACCCGTTGATGATTTTGTTGACACATCTTGCGAAAGTGTTGAGTGAACATCGTCGTTTCTATGAGGTCGCTGTGGAAATCGATGGACAGAATGGATTTCAGGAAATTTTTATTCTGCGCATGAGTGAGGCTATAAAACGTATTTTAGATGTGCATCGTTCATCGATGGCAGAGGCGCCTGAGCTCAACAATGCGTTTCTTGCGGAAACTTATGCCGTGATGATTTTTTACTTTGCCCGAATCTGGCTGAAGAATTCGTCCATGAAGGAAGAGGACTTCATCAAAAATGCATTGAAAATGTGTCACAGCAGTTTCTATGATTTTATACAATAGGCATATGACATGAGAAATAGTCAAGAATCTGATATACTTGTGCTATGAAAACATTTGCCGAAAAACTGAATAACTGGTATAAGGCAGATCATCGCGATCTGCCTTTTCGTCATACTAAAGATCCTTATCAGATCTGGGTTTCTGAAGTCATGGCGCAGCAGACACGCATTGAATCGATGCTTCCTTATTATGAGAAGTGGATAACGTTGTGGCC
>JAZRUQ010000103.1:0-7865 GCA_045652605.1 Erysipelotrichaceae bacterium | reverse complement strand
CCGGATTTAAAGGCCAGTGATCTGTTCAGGCAGTTTCAGCATGCAATTGTGGATTGTGAGGAGCATTTGCAGGCTGCAAGACGTTTCTATAATTCGAATGTGACACTGTACAATGAAAAACTGCTGATGTTTCCGACCAGTGTGATGGCTTCATGGATGAAAAAAGAAAAAGCTGAATTCTTTGAAGCTGGAATGAATGAAAAAGGAGTAGTATCCGTCAAAATCTAAGAAAAACCTTCCTTTTGGAAGGTTTTTAAATGAAGAATTTGTTGATGTTGTACAGTATTTGTCAAAAGTTTTGAAAGCGCTTAAAAAACTTATGTTTGGCTGATGCAATTCCACTTTGGATGATGTATAATATGAAAGGAACATTACCGTTATTTTTTTGAAATGGGGGTCAACATTATGAAAAAAGATAATATGGTTGCAATGATTCTGGCTGGAGGACGCGGAAGCCGTCTTTATGACCTGACTAAAAAGGTTGCCAAGCCAGCTGTCTACTTCGGCGGTAAATATCGTATCATCGACTTTCCGCTCAGTAACTGCGCTAACTCAGATATTTCTGTAGTTGGTGTCCTGACACAGTACGAAAGCGTACTTTTGAACTCTTATGTATCTAAGGACCAGAACTGGGGTCTGGATGCTAAGGATGCTGGTGTATTTGTACTGCCACCACGTGAAAAAGACGATACTGGTTTCGGTTTGTATCGTGGTACAGCTGATGCAATTACTCAGAACATCGACTTCCTGGATCAGAATGAAGCAGATTATGTTTTGATTCTGTCTGGGGACCACATCTATAAGATGGACTATGCAAAGATGCTGGCTGCACACAAGGCAGCTAATGCAGACTGCACAATCGCTGTAATGGAAGTTCCTTTGAAGGAAGCTAGCCGTTTCGGTATCATGAATACAAACGAAGAAGATATCATCGTTGAATTCGAAGAAAACCCAGCTCAGCCAAAGAGCAATCTGGCATCAATGGGTATCTATATTTTCAGCTACGATGTACTGCGCCAGTACCTGGTTGAAGATGATCAGAAGGCTGATTCTAACCATGACTTCGGTAAGGATATCATTCCTGCACTGCTGAACACTGGCAAGAAGTGTCTGGCATATCGTTTCGAAGGTTACTGGAAAGATGTAGGAACTATTGATTCTCTGTGGGAAGCAAATATGGACCTGCTGAATCCAGATAATATTCTTGATCTGGCTGATCCATCATGGAAGATTTACACTGAAGACGTTAACGAACTTCCACAGTTCATTGGTGCTAACGGTGTTGTTGACAATGCATACATCACTGAAGGATGCGTTGTTGATGGTGAAGTTAAGAATTCAGTTCTTTTCACTAACGTTACAGTTGAAGAAGGCGCACAGGTTATTGACTCTGTTGTAATGCCTAACTGTGTTGTTAAGGCTGGTGCTAAACTGGTACGCTGCCTTGTTCAGGAAAATACAATCATTCCTGAAGGTGTAGAACTTGGGCATGAAAATAGTGATAAGATTGACCTGATCACTTATAAGAATGCGAAGAAAGAGGGGTAAGCAAGATGTACGAAGCATTAGGTATCGTTAATTTTGAAAATTCTGATGTAACTGTTGGTGGTCTTACTGACTATCGTCCAGTTGCGGCGCTCTCATTCCTTGGACGTTTCCGTATGATCGACTTTGTTTTGTCAAACATGACAAACTCTGGTATTCAGAATATCCAGGTTTATACTCGTTACGGTGGACGTCAGCTGTTTGAACATGTAGGTCGTGGTTCACAGTACAACATCAACCCTAAGCGTGGTAAACTGCAGCTTCTGGCTTCTGACAAGCAGTTCAGAAATGATGTTTACAACCATGATATCGCTCACTTCATGGAACACATGAGATTCATTGAAGCTTCTAAGTGTCCATATGTTGTGATTGCGCCAAGCTACTTTGTACATTGCTGCGATTACAGTGAAGTGATTAAGCACCATGTTGAAACTGGAAATGATATTACAATCGTTTACTCATCTTTGGAAAATGCAGATAAGAACTGCCTGGAATGCGATACACTGACTCTGAATGAAGAAGGTCGCGTTACTGCAATTGAACCAAATATCGGTAAAAACAAGAATGTTGAACTTTCACTGGAAACTTACGTCATGGAACGCAAGTTCTTCATCGAACTGGTAAAGAAAGCAGACGAAACTTCTGCACTGTACTGGCTGAAGGACATCGTTCGTGATGTTTGCGGTGAATTTAAGGTTGGTGGATTCAAACAGACAAACAAAGTATGCTGCATCAGCTCTTTGAGAACTTACCACCTCAACCATATGGAATTGACTAACCATGCAGCTGCTGAAGAAATCTTCAAGCCTGAATGGCCAATTCTGACTAAGACAAATGACTCTGCACCTACTCAGTATGCTCCAGGATCAAAGGTAAAAGGTTCTTTGATTTCTAATGGATGCTTCATTGAAGGTACAGTTGAAAACTGCGTTTTGGGACGTAATGTTGTTGTTAAGAAGGGTGCAGTTATCAAGAATTGCATTATCTGTGCCGACAGCTTCATCGGTGAAAACGCTAAATTGGAAAACGTAGTTGTTGACAAAGACGCTATTGTTAACCACGTAAAGAAACTGAATGGTACTGCAGATGCGCCAATCTATGTAAAGCGCGCTGACAGAATCTAACAGGGGGAAGCTATGAGAGTATTGTTTGCTGCATCAGAAGGTCTGCCATTTATTAAAACTGGTGGTCTGGCTGATGTTATCGGAAGTCTTCCTAAAATTTTGAAGGAAAACGGAGTGGATGTACGTGTTGTTCTGCCTATGTATAAAAAGACTGCAGAAAAAGACCGTGCTAACTTCGAAAACGTAGGATCATGTGAAATTCACAGCGGCAACATTCATACAGTTGCAACTTACTACAAGACAGAAGCAGATGGTATTCCTTATTATTTCATTGAACATGCAGGATATTTTGAAAGAGATACACTGTATGGTTATGATGATGATGGAGAACGTTTCGCGTTCTTTGATAAGGCTGTTCTGGAAATGTTCAGAGTAGTTGGCTGGATGCCTGAAGTGGTGCATTGCCATGACTGGCAGACAGGTATGATTCCTGCAGTATGCAAAGCTCACTATCCTTATGATGGTGAAATGCAGAATCTGAAGTTCGTTTACACAATCCACAACCTGCTGTTCCAGGGAATTTACCCTGCATCAAGACTGTGGGATTACTTCGGACTTCCATATGAATGGTATGAAAATGGAACATTGCGTTTTCATGACAACTGCATTAGCTATCTGAAGGCTGGTGTTGTCTTGTCAGATAAGATCACAACAGTATCACCTACATATTCACAGGAAATTCTGACTCCATACTTTGGTGAAAAGATGGAAGATGTTCTGAGAATGCGCAGCGGCGATTTGTCTGGTATCGTTAATGGTATCGACATGGATGTATGGGATCCTGCAACTGATAAGACATTGACTGAAAACTACAATGTAGGTAACTTCAAGGTAGGTAAAGCTGCAAATAAGGCTGCTCTGCAGAGAGATCTTGGTCTGCGTGAAGATCCAAATGTTCTGCTGATCGGTCTGGTATCTCGTCTGACTCCTCAGAAGGGTATGGACATGGTAATCAATCGCCTTCATGACTTAATGAGCGGTGATGTACAGTTCATTGTTCTGGGCAGCGGAGACAAGGGAATCGAAAATGCTCTGAAGGGTATGGAACATCAGTATCGTCGTCGTGCAGTATTCTATTGCGGATACAACGAAGCACTGGCACATAGAATCTATGCAGGTTCTGACCTGTTCCTGATGCCTTCTGCATTTGAACCATGCGGAATTTCTCAGCTGAACGCAATGCGCTATGGATCTCTGCCACTGGTAAGAGAAACTGGTGGTCTGCGTGATACTGTGCAGCCATACAATCAGTACACTGGTGAAGGAACTGGCTTCAGTTTCGCGAACATCAATGCTGATGAAATGATGGGAACTGTACGTCTGGCAATGGATACTTTCTATTTCCATCGCGATGCTTGGGATCAGCTGGTTGTCAATGCCATGAACAAAGACGTAAGCTGGAACTTGAGTGCAGTTGAATACCACAACCTGTACAAACAGCTTGTATAAAAACACAAAGGATCTGGTTTTACCAGATCCTTTTATCATGCCTATAGAAAAAGAGTCTTTCGACTCCCAACATATATATTATAACATATATAAATTTTTAAAAACAGACTGTTTCTTTATTGAATCTGAGTTATATTATAATTGAACAAAGAGTTAGGAGGACACTAACATGAAGGAGATTCTAAAAGAAATTTAGGTTGTTTCCTGGTCGGTAAAGGAACTGACTAAAGGAAACTGAAAATCCGTAAAGTGTTAAGTTGGAGGAATTCTAATGAAGGAGATTCTGAAAGAAATTTAAGTCGTTTCCTGATCAGTGTGACAGACCTGGTTGAGGAAACTGAAAAAGCTTATTAATGAATCAAAAGAAAGTACGTCTGTGGAGGATAACCCAATGGACATGAAAGTTTCTCGTTAAAAAGTCTACAATGCGTAAAGATGTAGATCAGGATTGAAGACGGAAAAAGTTACAAAAGAATAAGCGAAGAGGGTTTGCAAAAGAACCCTCTTTTTTATTGTGTGCTGCACACAATAAAAAAGGCTGGTTGCTCAGCATCAATGTGTGATAACGGAAAAAGAAGGAATAGGAAAGAAGGAACTTAACACACGATATTGATGAACTTGAAGAATCAGCTCTTTGTTTATGATAGAATTATAACTTGTTTCTGAAACAAAGTCAATACATTTACACGGAATGTAAAAATTTACATTTATAGATTTCATTGAGTTTTATCAAAGACGATGAGACTTAAATATGGTAAAATAATGACAGAGGATTTACGATATGGATTCAAGAAAATTATTAGATGCGTTATGTGTTGCAGAACGTTTAAAAGATGCAACTCGACATTGTTACACAAGAAATGGAAGACATGAAAGTGTTGCAGAACACAGCTGGATGATGACGTTAATGGCTTTTTTCATGAAAGATGAATTTCCTGATGCGGATATGAACAAAGTGATTAAAATGTGCATCATTCACGATCTAGGTGAAGCATTTACAGGAGATATTCCAACATTTGAAAAAACATCAGTTCATGAGGAAACTGAAGAGATGATTCTGAACAATTGGGTGGATACTTTACCTGAACCTGTTTCATCAGAAATGAAAAGCTTATATGAAGAAATGGCAGAAAGAAAAACAGTGGAAGCGAAAGTATACAAGGCAATTGACAGTCTTGAGGCTTTGATCCAGCATAACATCTCTGATCTTTCAACCTGGATTGAAAAAGAGTATGAATTAAACAAGACTTATGCTGATGACAAGGTAGCTTTTTCTGATTATCTAAAAGAACTAAGAGAAGAAATACGCAAAGATACCTTTGAGAAAATAGGGGAAAAACGATGATAAAAGTTTATGGTGCTGAAATCTGTGTGGATTGCAGAAATTTTAAAGCGATTCAGAAAAATCGTGGTTTTGAAGTTGAATACATTGATATGACTGAAAACACAAAAAACATGAGAGAGTTTCTGGCGATCCGAGACAATGATTCCATCTTTGATGAAGTGAAACAAAGAGGTGGTATTGGTATCCCTTTGTTTGTAAGAGAAGATGGACAGAAGACATTTGATATCAATGAAGCGATGAAATGGATCAATCAACCTGCTGTTGAAGAGGATGAAATTGTCGAGAAGATGATGGCCTGCAGCATTCATGGGTGCAAATAAAACATTCATGATTCTGTAGGAATATGGTATAGTTTTAGTAGTAAATTAGGGGAAATCTTATGGAGTATATTATCATAGTGCTGATGTCCTATTTGTTAGGAACATCAAGCATGTCTTATTATTTAGCGAAATTGAATCAGGTGGATATTCAAAACAAGGGTTCTAAGAATCTGGGGGCATCCAATGCGATGATTCTAATGGGCTGGAAGGCTGGTATTCTGGTTGCGGTTCATGATGCAGGAAAGGCGATTTTAGCGATTGTTCTTGCAAAAGTACTGTTTCCAGATGCAGCTTATGCGGCTGAGATTGCAGGTGTTGCATCGGTTGTGGGGCATGTATTCCCATTCTGGTTGAAATTCAAAGGCGGCAAGGGTCTTGCTTCCTTTATCGGGATGGCTTTAGGTTTGAACATTTTCGTTGGGATTGGCATGATTGTGTTGTTGTTTGCGGTGATGTTGATTACAGATTACATTGTTTTGGGAACTGTCAGTGTCATTGTAGGACTTCCTTTGATCATGGCATTTGTGCTGCACAATCCAAATGGTGCACTCATTGTTTTGATTGCGTCAGCATTGATTGGCTGGAAACATCGTGAAAACTATGTGCGTATCTACAATGGTACGGAAATTCGATTCAGAAAAGCCAATAAAGGAGATTATAGAGAGAAAAAATAAGGCAGGAAATATTTTCCTGCCTTTTCTTCTGATATAATGTGTACAGGTGAAATTTATGCTTCAAAAACTAAAACATCATTTCCTGAAAGGATTTAAAATTGCATTAGGGACAGTGCTGGGGATTGTGATTGCAGAAATGCTGCAACTGCAGTTTGCCACATCAGCAGGCACTGTGGCCCTTTTGACACTTTTGACAACCAAAAGAGGTACTGTGCGATTAATCATTCAACGTCTGATCAGTTTTGTGCTGACAGTTGTTTTGTGTTTTGTTGTGTTTAACTGCATTTCAATTCCTGCAGTTTCCTTGTTTCTGGTGGTTCTGATTGTTGCCTTTCTTCTTGTCGTGTTCAAATGTGAAGCTGCGTTGTCAGTCAATGCATTGATTGCGATTCACTTTTTTACAGAACAGAATTTCACAGTATCTTTCGTTTTGAATGAATTTCTTCTTGTGTTGATTGGAATTGTCATTGCATTTGTGTTGAATCTGTTTCATCGATATGCAGCTTATGAAAGTGAACTTGATGCTGCCATCAGGAAAGTTGATAAAAAGATTCAGTCTTTGATGAAAGATATTGTATCGTATATTCGTCATCCTGATTCTCATTCAGCATCATGGGGGCAATTGGTGCAGCTTGAAAAATCAATACAGCAGTACATCAAAGATGCATTGGAATATGATGAAAATGTATTTGGTACCTATTCACAGTATTATGTCGATTATTTTGAAATGAGATCGTTTCAATGTGAGATTCTGCATCTGCTGCACTATAAAATTCGAAAAATTCGTACAATGCCGATAGAGGCAAAAGAACTGGCGGATTTTATTGAATATCTGATTCCGCATATGCATGAAGTCAATGATCCGTCTTCTCAGCTGCTTGTACTGTATGATTTGCTGGAAGCACAGAAAACGCATGCATTGCCGCAAAGCCATGATGAGTTTGAAAACAGAGCCATTCTCTATCATGTTTTATCAGATTTGGAAGATTTCCTGTTAAGAAAAAAACAGTTCGTTGATCGACTTGATAACGAACAGAGAATACTCCATTGGCAAAACAAAGGCTGATCATTGATCAGCCTTTTAACTTATGCTTTTTTTAAAGTTCCATCAACGTAGATGTATGGTACATGCTGCTCAGGCAGAATGTGTGTTGAACCCATTGCGTTGAGTTTTTCAGGGTTGTTGGAATGAACACAGACAACATTCTTAGGTGCAACTGTTGCGATCATCCAGCTCAGATGGTTAGGGAATGCGTGGTTGAATGAATAGACATTAGAATATCCAACATAACGCACACCAGCTTTCTGAAGCATCGCCTGGTGAATACGGACAGATTTGTTTCCTTTTCCGAATGGTTCACCAAACAGATGGAAGTAAACGCCACCTTCAGCATCTAGAGAATGCAGG
>JAZRUQ010000102.1:0-3641 GCA_045652605.1 Erysipelotrichaceae bacterium | reverse complement strand
TTGGCACTGCCGCCGATTGCAGTTGCTCCTGTTGTCAGCATAGGAATCAAAATCGAAGCAGATGTACCACCAATCCCCGCAAACAATGTGGCACGTGATGTAATCTGATCTCGAGCAGATGCATCAGAACTCAATGCAGGTACCATTCCCCAGTAGGAAATATCATGCATAGTATACGCAATAGAATAGGCAAAATAGAACACGCCAAACAGAATAACAAAATCCCATCCCTTCAAATCGCTGCAGAAAACCATGGAAACAACACCTGAGGTCAACACAATCCCAATCAAGAGCCAAGGTTTGAATTTACCCCATTTGGTATGTGTCATTTCAATGATGTTTCCCATAATTGGATCATTAAGCGCATCGAACACACGTGCCGCCACCATAATCGCAGTAATTGCACCCAGCTGTGCAGCACTTAATCCTTTAGTAAACAAAATGTACGTCAACAGGAAGTTTGTGACCAGGTTATACACCATGTCTCTTCCTACAGTCCCCAACGGAAACATCCACAGGTTTTTCTTCAATGTTTTCTCTTCATTCATTTTTCTATTCTCCCTTATTATCAAACTCAATCACAATTTCATGATTTCTCTGATCACTTAAAATCAAGCGTGATGACCCTTGTCCAAGGCTTCGAACATATGTCCCAGCCATACCACCCTGCAAGACGACACAAGATGGACCTATGATTTCAATTGGACCCTCGGCCTTTAAAAAGACTGGTTCATGACTGAACTGTAAAGTCTGTCCATGTTCACTGGCCATACGAATTCTAACCAGTGCCACATCATAACTATGACCATCTTTTAAATCTGTATGATCAGCTTCTGCATGAAGCACACTTTGTTTCATAGGTGCTTTAATAACACTTTTGACAACTTGACCATTCTTTATCGCATCAAAACGATACGCGACAGCATTTTCTCCCCAGTTTCCAATGTATTTAGTATATAAAGCAATCACCTGCTGTACAGTCATCTTATATTTCAAAAGCAGTTTTGGCACTTTCAGATAAATGGAGTACGGCACATGAGACCTACCACAAGTCGCAACTGCATTTAAAAGTGCTTTTGTACGATCAGACTGATCCTTTGTGAATCCTTCTTCGCTTATCAATAAGTCACCTACTAAATCATCCACTGCAATAGGTCCATGTTTCAATGACTGATATGGACTGTTCAGTTTTGTATATTCTTTAATGAACTTGTTGTTTTTGTATAACTTGACAGAATCTGCATTGGTAAAGATATAGCTTATTCCCAGCGCAGATCCTGGGTATTCTCCGATTTCCATGCTGGAACTTGTTTCAAGCACAATTGAATCATCAGATTGTGATGCATAAACTGCGGCTGCCATCTTAGGATTGCGGAACATATCCAATACACCATGGTAACAGATGCGATCGGTACTGCCGAAATCCTGATGAGTGTTGTAGTCAGCCATGCACCATCCAAAACTTCCACAAATATCATCATAAGATGCCACATCATTCAGCACTTTAGCGTGTCTGAGGGCATGCTGAGTACGATGAGGTTCACGATCAAAACTCTTGGTTGGAAACATATGACCATTGTATTCAGTGACCAGATACGGTTTATTTGAGTCTGATGTCACCTTACTCTTTGCTTCCACACCGATGTTGCTGCCTTCATGCACAAAATCATTATAGGTATACACATCTTCAAACAGATGACTCTTTTTAAAATTGCGTACACCTCCTGTAGGACGCGTTGGATCATAGCGATGAGCGATTTCATTGGTTCTTTGATAGAAAGCATCATCATCTTGAGATTCATTGATTCGAACTCCCCACAACATTATGGATGGATGATTGCGATACTGAATCACCATATCCTTCACATTTTCACAAGCCTGAAGTTTCCACTCTTCATCTCCAATGTGCTGCCATCCTGGTATTTCAGTAAAGACAAGTAATCCAATCTCATCACAGCGTGAAATGAAATCATGAGACTGAGGATAATGAGAAGTTCTTACGGCATTCAGTCCCAGCTCATACTTCAAGACATCCGCATCCAGTCTCTGCATGGATGATGGCATCGCATAGCCAACATAAGCATAACTTTGATGTCGATTCAAACCGCGAATCTTTACCTTCTTATTATTCAGATAGAAACCATCTTTTTTAAATTCGATTTTTCTAAATCCAAATGAAATGTCTTTTTCATCCATCAAAGATCCCTGACAAAATAACTGAACTTTTACATCATACAAGAATGGATCATTCAAATCCCAAAGATGAACATTCTGAACAGATGAAGACACGGTAGTCACTTGTTCTGTACATGATACTTCTTTAAGAAGATGATATTCAGATTCAGACTGTTCTTTCAATAACAGTTTTAATTCACAGTTTTCATAAAAATTCATCTGAGTCTGTGCATACAGCATGGAATCTTTGCTATAGACAAAGACATCTTCCAGATGAACTTTCTCTTTGATTTCAAAATACACATCACGATACAGACCACCATAAGTCATATAATCAATCACATGACCGAATGGAGGAACATTAATGCTTTCACGACTGTCTAATTTAACAACAAGATGATTCAACTCATCAAATTTCAAATTTTCAAGTTTTAAGGTAAATGCAGTATAGCCACATCGATGTTCACCAATCTTATGACCATTCAAAAAGACTTCTGCAAGATGAGCTGCCCCTTCAAAGGTCACAAACACATCTTTCTCTTTCCATAAATGATTCACTTCAAATGCATAATGATAGCCTGAAATCATCTGATATTCGGATTCATCAAAATAATGAAAGGGTGTTTCTTTGACAGTATGAGGCAATGTAACTGTTTCAGCATGATCCCAAGTGCTGCATTGAAGCAGTTCGTCTTTGAATTCAGAAACAAATTGCCAGTTTCGATTGATGTACATTTTCATAGGATAAAAAACTCCTTTATATCATTATAACATAAACAGAAAAAAAGCACTTGTCTTTCAACAAGTGCTTCATAGGGTTTTCTTATTCCTGTTCCAGAGCCAGAGTTACTGTTGTGATGTCACATACTTCTGCTGGTCCATAGTACTGAATAGCACCTGGATAAACATAAGCAGTTTCAACAGCCCAAGCATCACGATGAGCTTCAAAATACTTGAATGGCTTTCCTTCCAGTTCAACCAAAGCTTTTCTGATAACTGGCTTATCTTCACCATGTCTTCTTTCGATGTTCATCATCTTTGTGATTGGCATACCACCTGCAACCCACTGTTCAGCTGGATTCTTCAGGTTGGAAATCTTTGACAGATATCCATTGTAACCATACTGAATCAGCATGAATGCATTATAACCTAATGAATAGCAGTAGTCTGCATCAAAGTTAGATGGGAATGCACATCTTCGTTCATAACCGAGGAAGTGGTGCAGAGCATTGAATTTACCCTTGTATGTGCCTGCAGCCTTGCGTTCAGCCAGTTTATCCTTAACCAGAGCTGAGAACAGCTTTTCAGACTCAATCAGAGATACCTGTACATTTCCGTGTGGGTCTCTTTCAAGGAACAGCTGCTGCTGAATGCTTTCAGGCAGAATTGCGAATACAGCCATAGATTCTGCAGTCAGACCATTTTCGATGAATGCATACTTTTCTTTCCAAGATGGCAGTGCATTG
>JAZRUQ010000101.1:0-15205 GCA_045652605.1 Erysipelotrichaceae bacterium | reverse complement strand
ATGGAGCCGTTGATCAGCAAGGAAATGTAGTTACGAATTTTATCTTTGAAGTTCATGGAATACTAAATAACACATTAATCGGAAGAGAAAATGGTGTTAGGGTATCACAAGGAGAAAATGGATGGGTTGTCTATAACGGTTAAAACCGACAAATTCAAAAGACAAGAGGATAGATGAAGATGAAAAATATATTTAAAATTATAGGATTAGTCGCACTTGTGTGTTTTTTTGGACAAGGTTGTTTTGTTCAAGGGAAAGATTCCGCTAAGATTATCATGCATCCATATGGTATCATTACTTGTTATTTTGATAGAACTGAAGATAATTTGTATAGACTGTCATGTGAAATAGACAGAGATTTGAAAAACTACTGCAACGCCTATGGAAGCCAGATTGATTTAAGATGCGTTTATCCGGATAGTTTTTCTTTTACCATTAATGGTCAGTATCCTCATTATATAAATCCAGTATATTCCAAAGAAGAAGCAGAAAGTCTAGAAATACTGGTACGATTATCTTATATGGATATGAAAAGAAAAAAACACAATATGTTAATGAACCTTAAATTTGAACCTGTAAAAATTGTATTCAACGATTAAACTGACTTCTTATCAGCTGCAAAAATCACTAAATCCTATTTTACCCTTTATTCAATTCTATGCTATACTCTTTGTGGAGTGTGATACGATGCGTCTGGATAAATATTTAAAAGTTTCCCGTATTCTGAAAAGAAGAACAGTTTCCAAGGAACTTGCACTGCATGAAAGAATTCAGGTCAACGGCAAAACAGCGAAACCAAGCTGTGATGTTAAAGCTGGTGATATCATTACCATTACATTTGGTAATCGTCAGATGAGTGTTAAAGTCATGGAGACAAGAGAATACACAAAAAAAGAAGATGCTTCCATCATGTACGAAGTACTGGAAGAGAAATTCATTGAAGAACCTTTATTCTAAGGTTCTTTTCTTTTTGATCTGTTCATAAAGTATATCAGGAGGTACTTTTTATGAATGATCATCCTATTAAATTTGAGACAAACCCTTATCATCGTGTGATGATGTCGGATAGAAAAAGCTTGGAACTCAGCGGAGTGAAACAGATTGACAGTTTTGATGCCAATGAATTCCTTTTAGAAACATCTCAAGGCTGGTGCATTATTGCAGGAAGTGAGCTGACTTTGGATAAACTGGATACAGAAAAAGGAGAAGTGTCCATTCGTGGTCTTGTGGATGCGATTGAATACCTCAACAATAAACAAGGCAAAACCACTGAAGGTTTCTTTAAGCGTCTGTTTCAATGATTCTTCTACCTCAGCAGTTTCAGCTTCTGTTTTATCATCTGATTGCAGGTTGGCTGACTGGTTTCAGTTATCAGTTTGAACATGCTATTAAGATGCAGTTCAAGAAAAAAATGACACGGAATCTGATTGATTTTATCTGGGTGACATGTTGTACATTGGTCTTTTACTTTGGTCTGTTTTTATTAAATGGCGGTGTAACTCAATTTTACTGTGTGCTCTTTTTCTGTGGCGGTTTTATGATTTATCTGCAGTTTTATTTTCCTCATCTTGTCTTTTTAAGTCGTCCTGTGTCAATCATCTTCACTAGATTTTCACTTGTCTTTTCACATTTCTTCTGTATAATAAATATGCGGAAGAAAAGGAGGGCTTTGTTTGGCACCATCAAAAAAGACAAAGCGAAGAATCAAAGGGCCTGTCCTGAGAGCGATTAGTTTTGTTGTGATTGCGGTATCCTGTTTCATGATTTACGGGGTAGCTCGTGAAGTAATGAACACGATGGAACTGAAGAATCAGCTGGAAGATGTCAAACTTCGTCTAGAAACGATTCAAGCTGAAAACGAACAGCTGACTTCTCAGCAGGAAAAGCTTCAGGATCCAAACTATGTGCAGTCTTATGCACGTGGTAACTATATGCTTTCTAAAGAAGGGGAACAGATTTTCTATTTGCCTTCAGAAGGAAGTTCTGATGCAGATTCAGAATAAGGAAGCTGAAAAGCTTCCTTTTGTATTTTTAGGAGGTTCTTTATGAAAACTGCATTTATTCATGGTCTAGTCAGTCCACATGATCAAAACTGTACTGCATTTGTCATTGAAAACAATAAGTTTATTTATGTAGGAAATGATGAAACTGCATCGCAGATGACAGACAACATCATTGATTTAAAAGGACAATGTGTATTGCCTGGATTCAATGATTCTCATATGCATTTATTAAATACAGGTAGTTTTCTTGCAAACCTTGATCTCACAAAAGCACATTCTGCTCAAGAGATTTATGATTTAGTAAAAGAAAAAGCAGAAACATGTACTGAAACCATGTGGATCTGTGGACGTGGATTTAATCAGGATAATTTCACAGATGGTTCCATGATTACCAAGGCTGAACTGGATGCCATTACAGATCATCCTGTAGCGTTGGTACGATGCTGCGGACATATGATGGTTGTGAATTCAAAGGCACTTGCACTGGCAGGAATTGATGAAAACACAACAATTGAAGGTGGAGGCATTGACTTTGAACATGGATGGCTGAGTGAAAATGCCAATGAGCGCATTAAATCAGCACAGACTTACACAACTGAACAGATTGAAGAACTTATTCTTAAAGGTGCACAGTTCTGCAATCAGTATGGCATCACATCTGTACAGAGTGATGACTTTATGACATTGACTCAGCATTATAATCAGGTTCTGGAAGCATACCATCATCTGGATAAGCAAGGTCTTTTAACTGTTCGTGTGCATGAACAGTGTCAATTTCCAGATTTGAATACATTCAAAGAATTCTTGAACGACAATCGTCGTCACTATCACACAGATACTTTATCCATGGGGCCACTAAAGATGCTTCAGGATGGTTCTTTAGGCGCACGCACTGCAGCTTTATCCGAACCATATCATGATGATCCTTCTACATCAGGCATGATTGTCATCCCACAGGAAACACTGGAAGATTTTCTGACACTCGCAAAACAGCACAATATGCCTGCGGCAGTGCATGTCATTGGTGATGAAGCCTGCGAGACAGTATTAAAAGCTTATGAGAAAATCAGTGACAAAGACAATCCTTTGCGCAATGGTCTGGTTCATGTACAGATTACTCGTGATGATCAATTAAAGCGCATTGCAGATTTAAAACTTCACAGCTACATTCAATCCATCTTTGTGGACTATGATGCCCGTATTGTAAAAGAGCGTGTTGGATCACTTGAAGAAACATCCTATGCCTTCAAGACATTATATGATACTTCTACTATCTCTAATGGATCGGATTCACCTGTTGAACTGCCTGATGTCTTAAAAGGTATTGAATGTGCAGTATCGCGAACATCCATCACTGATCCTTCTCGTTCACTCAATAAAAAAGAGGCCCTTTCAGTAAAAGAATCGATTGATTCTTATACTATTGGTGGTGCATATGCTTCTTTTGAGGAACATCGCAAAGGAAAGATTGAAGAAGGCATGCTGGCAGACTTTGTCATCCTTGATTTCAACCCAATGATGATCCCTGTTCATAAAATTCATGAAATTCAAGTAAAAGAAACCTGGATGAATGGAAAGAAAGTCTATTCAAAAGCGTAATTTTACGTTATAATGCAAGTACAACCACTGGTTGTACTAAAGGCTGAGAAAAAGAGTTCAGACTCTTTTTCTTTTTATGGGGGTTTTTATGAAATTGAATAAAAGGTCCATCCTGTTTGCAGCTGCGATTCTTTTGGTCACAACATTGATTCAATGTGGAGTATACATCACTGATTATTATCATGCAGACCGTGATGCCATTGTTGCGTTTCAGCAGAACCAGAATGTGACAAAGCAGGTGCTTTCCGATAACACCATTGCTTATGTACCTCATGATGCAAAACAGGGAATTATCTTCTATCCTGGTGGTAAAGTGGACACCGCAGCTTATGAACCTCTGGCATCTGCATTAAGTGAACAAAACATCGCTGTGTTTCTTGTAGAAATGCCATTTCATTTGGCTGTGTTGGACGCTGATGCTGCAGATGGCATACAAGATCAGTATCCAGAAATCTCATCCTGGTATATGGCAGGTCACTCCTTAGGCGGTACAATGGCTGCCTATTACCTAGAGGAGCATCATGAATCTTTTGAAGGATTGATTCTGCTGGCATCCTATTCAACCTATGACTTATCGCAGACACATTTGAATGTACTTTCAATTGCAGGGAGTGAAGATCAGGTACTGAGCTGGGATCAGTATGAGAAAAATAAAATCAATCTTCCGGATACAATGACTGAAATCATCCTTGAAGGCGGCAATCATGCTCAATTCGGCATGTATGGCCCACAATCAGGTGATGGTCAGGCACTCATGACGAATGAAAATCAGATTGAATCAACCGTTCAATTCATCCTGAATCATATAAAAAAAGAGGCTGTTAACAAATAGATTTTAGAATCTATCGTTTAACAGCCTTTTTCTTTATCTTTTAAAAGCACTTATCGACCCTTTAATTTTGTTTTGTAGAACTGTACAAAAGTGAGTGTCGTGACTGTTGCAGCTGTGATATCCGCTACTGGTTCTGCCAAAAATACACAGAATGTCTTGGCACCATCATGGCATAAATGTGCTACAGATGATGACAGATTTGCCGCAAAGGATGAATCACCAAACAAAATTGGAAGTACATAAATCATTGGAATCAGCAGAATCACTTTTCTCAAAAGTGCCATCAGCAACGATCGCTTCGCCTGTCCTAAAGCCATGAAAGACTGCTGGCAGACAAGCTGTGCTCCAAACAACAATCCACCTACCAGATAGATACGAATTGCCCATGATGTGAATTGGATTGTTGCTGCATCGCTAGTAAAAATACGCGCAAACACAGGAGCAAAAATCAGCATAGCACTACCTGCAAGAAATGAGTAGCCAACACAGATTTTAAACGTAAGCTTAAATGTATTTCTTACTCGATCATATTGCTGAGCACCATAGTTATAGGAAAGAATTGGCTGTGCACCTTGTGCAATCCCTGCAATCGGCATATTGATCATCTGATACAGACTCATCAAAATGGCCATTGTCCCTACCGCCATGCTTCCGCCATATGTAGTCAACTGATTATTAAATGAAATCTGAAGCAGACTTTCTGTAGAACTCATGATAAACGGTGATACCCCCAGCATCATGATCGATCCCAGTACTTTCAAATCTGGAATCATGTATTCTCTGCGTAATTTCATCGGTGACTTTTCCATCAGGAAGAAGAGAACCCAGATTGCTGAAACTGCCTGAGAAAGTATGGTTGCCAAAGCAGCACCTTTGATTCCCATATCCAGCACAAAGATAAAAACAGGATCAAGCACGATATTCAAAACAGCACCAATCATTACTGTCAGCATCCCTGTTTTCGCAAACCCTTGTGTATTGATATAAGCATTCATTCCCTGTGTTATCTGCACGAAGATTGTACCTAATGCATAGATTTCAATGTATTCAATTGCGGGTACAATAGTCTGTGCATCTGCACCAAACATCATTAAAATAGGTTCTTTAAACAATTCAATAATCAGGGTCAGGATTATTCCAGAAATAATCAAAGCCGAAAAAGAAGTCGTCATGATGCGCTCTGCACCATCTTTGTTGTTTTCACCCAATTTAATCGCTGATAAAGGTGCACCCCCTGTACCAAACATCATCGTAAATGCCTGAATCATCGTAATCACAGGCACTGCAATAGAAAGACCCGCCATTCCTAATGTTCCATTAGGCATATTGCCGATATAAATGCGATCAACCATGTTGTAAAGCAGACTGACAAGCATCGCAAAGATCGCTGGAATTGCCAGTTCCTTCAACAATGTGCTTATCTTTTTCGTTCCTAATTCTTCTTTTCTAGCCATATTCTTCCTCCAGAAATACACAAAAGGAAGAATACTGAAAAAACAGAAAACAGTCAAGCCATAATTTGTATTTGCATGAATGTATTAATTCTCAGAATGGTGCACAAAAAAACAGCTGAATAAATCAGCTGTTAGAGAACTTCTTTGTCGTAGACTTCTTTGTTCAGCGCGTTTTCACTGTTTGCGACAATCAATGCAGTAGAGCTGTCACCAACAACATTCAAGCTTGTTACCAGCATCTCAACTGGACGGTTGATGGCCAGAATCAGTGAATATGCCATTAAAGCAGTATCGCTTGTATATCCCATACCCGAAAGAATTGTGAACAGAATGACTGCACCTGCGCCAGGAGCAGCTGGTGTTCCAATAGAAGCAACCAATGCCAGAACACCAATCACAAGTATGTTCATGAATGTGACTTCATAACCTGCGCATCCAGCCACAAACAATGCTGCAATGACCTGCATGATTGCAGTTCCATCCATATTGACCGTCATACCTAAAGGCAGTACGAAAGATGCAATATCTTCATGAACACCCATTTCTTCGGTCACTGTCTTCAAATTCATTGGAAGTGTTGCAGCAGAGCTTGAAGTTGAAAAACCGAACACTGCAACTTTAACAATCTTCTTGATGAAAGGAACTGGATTCATTTTTCCAAGGAACTTGACATACAAAGGATAACCAATCAGAAGATAAGCAAACAAAGCCAAAATAACTGTGATCATGTATGCCATTGCCGGAATCAGATGATTAACACCATAAATGGCAAATGTTCTGCTTAACAGACAGAAAATCGCAATTGGGCCAAAATTATTCACTACAAAACTGAGGAAGATAGTGTTAATTTCATTGATTTCTTCACAAAGTGCCTTGATTGTGCTTTCCTTACCTGTCGTGTTGATCGCAAGACCTACACATACTGCAATAAAGACAATTGAAAGTACACGACCATTTGTAGAGAAAACACTGATAATATTGTTTGGAATCACCTGAAGCAGAATGTTCAATGGATTGCTTCCAGTTGAACCAGCTGAAGATGACAACCCTTCAATCTGCACATTGAATGCACCTGCATTGTAGACTGTCATACCCACAACAGCTGCAAACAGAAGTCCAACCGTTGTTGTCAGCATGAAAATTCCGATTGTCTTTGCTGAAATACGTCCAAGTTTCTTGGTATCAGAAATACGGCACATGGCAATGACAATGCTTGTGAAGACCATTGGAACAATGACAAGCTGAAGTGCATTGACAAACAGTTGTCCAACCAGATAGAAAATACCGATTGCACTTTCAGCACCTGCTGCTGTAATGTCCTGAAACAAGAGATTGTTGATCATGTTCCATGTTTCAATTTGATTGGAAGATGTCAGATTCTGACGTAGAAGAAGAAACAAGACTCCACATGCAATACCCAGCACCATAGAAAGAGTCATTTTTACTGCAAGATTATTTTTCTTCATATTTTACCCCTTTCACAGCCTAGAAAAAAAGGTCTTTTTCGCGCGGAAAAAGACCTAATGGTACAAATGTTCTTTTTCCTTTCTGACCTCTCTGGATCAGATTAAAGGCTGCTGAAAAGGATTATATGAAAATCATCAATGCCTGTCAATAATGAAATACAATTTTTATATCTAAAACTGACTTAAAATTAAAGGAGTACTCTTACTCATCTGGTAAAAATACTCCTTTGATTCATCATGATATTGTATGTTTAGATTGTTGTCCAGCCACCATCAACAGTTAAAAGCTGACCTGTTGTATAGCTTGATGCATCTGATGCAAAGTAAATCAGAGCACCATCCAGTTCGCCTTCCTGACCAACTCTTCCCATTGGACAGTAAGCTGCAATCAATGGCGCAAACTGTTCGTTGTTTCCAATGTCACCTGTCATTTCACTTGCAAAGTAAGCTGGCCCAATCGCATTGACAGTAATGCCTTTTTTAGCCCATTCAGATGCCAGTGCTTTTGTCATCATTTCAACAGCACCCTTCGTTGTTGCATAAGCAGACAGCGGCATGCCATTCATGACAACAGTTGAGTGAATGGATCCGATATTGATAATCTTTCCATAACCTCTTTCCAGCATATGACGACCAACTTCTCTTGCGAAATAGAATACACCATCAATATTGGTCTTGATCATTGTAGACCACAGCTGTTCTGATGTGCTTTCTGCTGGTGCAGTCCACCCCAATCCTGCATTGTTAACCAGAATATCAATCTTGCCATAGTGTTCAATCACATCTTTGACTGTTTCATCGATCTGTTCTACTACAGTAACATCACAAGCATGAACGTAGCATTTTACACCCATAGCTTCAATCAGCTTCTTTGTTTCTTCCAGCTTTTCTACACGACGAGCACAAATTGCAATGTCAGCACCCTGATTTGCCAGAGCCTTGGCAAACTGTACACCTAACCCTGAAGAAGCACCTGTAATCAAGGCAACTTTTCCAGTCAAATCAAAATAATCTTTTTTCATAATCTCCTCCTGAATTAAAATTCGTGGTATCATTATAACAACGAAAGAAGATTGTGAAAAGTTGCACATTCACAAGTCTGCAACCCTGACTGATATGAACACAAACAAAAACAAACTAGCAAACGCTTTGAAAGAAATCTGTAGAAATAAACCTTTAGATAGTGTCACTGTAACTGAAATCACAAAAAAGGCAAACCTCACCCGCCAGATTTTCTATCATCATTTTGTCGATAAATACGAACTTGCCAAATGGATACACATTCAGGACTATTTAAAAGTCATTCGTCATCCTGACTTTAAGAATCAACAGACAATCACATGGAAATCCATTTCAAAAGACTGGCTTGCCATCATAGAAAAAGAAAAAGATTTCTATCGTAATCTTTATTATTCTTCTTCACAAAATCAGTTTCTTCAATTGATTCATCAACATATGATGGATGCTTATGAGCACATCATTCAATCCGTACTGAATGAATCCTTAAATGAAACTCTGCAGTTTCAAATGGAATTTTACTGTATTGGAATGACACTGAAAATTCACAACTGGATCAAATCAAACAATTCCATCTCCTCAGACCATTTCTGTGATTTATTGTTTGAATCAATGCCAAAAGAGATTCATGAACTTATCTCTCAATACACCATCACCAAAGAACAACTTATTGAAGAAGCAGAACTTGTTGCATCTGAATGCGAAGCTGAATAAAAAAATAATGGTCACGACCATTATTTTTTCTTTATTAATAAACTTATCATCAATGTCACAGCTGCAACACTAACCCATCCAAATCCTTGTGAATACAAAGGAAGCAGATGACAAAGATTTGTTGCCATCGGCAATGGAAGTCCTGCAGTTTCAAATGCACTGATGACACTGACAACAGATGTTGCCCCAATGACAACTGGGTAAACATAAGGGCTGTTTCTATAGAATTTATCCGACAACCCAAGCAGAATCAACATGATGGAAACTGGATAAATCGCATTCAGAATTGGAATGGAAATACTCAGAATCTGATTCAGCCCAAGATTGCAGATTAGAAATGAGAACACAACAATCACAAATACCCATGTACGATACGATACTTTCTTCCACAATGTGGAGAAGAACTGTGAGATCGAAGTAATCAGACCAACACAAGTTGTCAGACAGGCCAATGTAAAGATTGCAGCCAGTAAGATTGCACCAGGATTGCCAAACAGCTGATATACGATACACCTTAATGTCCATGCACCATTGTCCTGAATAGGATAAACTCCTGAACTGAACATTCCCATCAGTGTCAACATGACATAAACCGAAGCCAGAATCGTTCCTGCCGAAATACCTGCCACAACAGTATGTTTTAATACGCTCTTCTTTTCCTTTAAACCAAAGGTTGTCAGTGTTGTTGCAATGACAAGTCCAAAGTTCAATGCCGCAATGGTATCCATGGTCTGATATCCTTCAGAAAAACCAGTCAGAAATGCACTGCTTTGATAAGCTGCCAATGGTTCTGCCACACTCTTTTCGCCATTCAGCACAAAAGAAATAAACAGAAACACAATCAGAATCAGAAGACTTGGTGTCAGATAGTTTCCGATGCGCTGCACCAGTTTGCTGGGATTCAGTGCCAGCCATGTCGCAATCACAAAGAACACCAATGAATACAAAATCATGAACAGTGGCAGATTTGCACCTTCTGGAAGATAGGGTGCTACAGCCATTTCAAATGGAACAGATGCAGCTCTAGGAATACCAAGACCTGGACCAATTGAAACATAAATCAGAATTGTAAAGATCAACGCAAATGTTTTTCCAGCTTTTTTAGCCAGAAGATCCAGTCCGTCAAACTGTGCGACTACAATGACCCCCAGTACAGGAAGCACAACTGCAGTAATCAGAAAACCTGCCAAAGCTGATATGGATGAACTTGCAGCACTCTGACCTAAAAATGGAGGGAAAATCAGATTCCCCGCCCCAAAAAACAATGAAAACAACATGAAGCTGATCAGCAGCATCTCTTTTCTTTTCAATGTCATACTTCTTCCCCCAAAAATCTGATAATTTAATTTTACATGATTCACTCCAGGATGAGAAGCTGTTTTCATCTGAACAAAACATTCGTTTTCAAATCTTTCCTGTTTTCGTACGAAAAGATGAATTCAAAAAGAACAAGTGATATAATAGAATCCAGAAATCAGGTGAAACAATGACAAAAAAGAAAACCGCTCTTGTGCTTGAAGGCGGATCCATGCGTGGTCTGTTTACTGCAGGTGTTCTGGATATGATGATGGATGAAAACATACAAATCGATGGAATTATAGGTGTGTCTGCAGGTGCTTTGTTTGGATGCAACTACTTTTCAGGACAAAAAGGCAGAGTATTAAGATACAGTACACGTTTCTGTAAAGATCTTAGAAACATGAGTTTTCTGAATTTCTTTCTGACAGGAAATCTGGTGGGCAGGAAATTTGCCTATTATGATGTCACTTTAAAATATGATCTGTTCGATAATGACACTTTCATGAAAAACAACACCGGATATTATGCAACAGTCACCAATGTAAAAACAGGAAAAGCTGAATATATTGAAATGACAGATGTCATCAAGGATATGGAAGTACTGCGTGCTACTGCTGCAATTCCATTTGTTTCACAACTTGTTGACCTGAAAGGCAATCATTATCTGGATGGCGGTGTTGGGGACAGTATCCCTGTTGTTCAGGTTAAAAAAATGGGCTATGACAAAATCATTGTTGTTCTGACTCGACCATCAGGATATCGTAAAAAACCATTGGCAGATGCACTGCAGAAGCTCTTAAAACTGAAATATGGCAAGTACCCCGAATTTGTAAAAGCGATGCTGGATCGTCATCATCACTACAATATGACTCTGGATCTGATTCATAAAATGGAAAAGAATGGTGAAATCTTTGTGATTCGACCATCACAGAGCATTGATGTAAAGACCATTGAACGAGATCGTGAAAAGCTGAAGAAAGCTCATCAATTAGGGATCAATGACTGCAGAAAACAACTTCAGAAACTAAAAGATTACCTTCAATCATGACGGCAACAGCCGTCATTTTTATATCCTTTTCATCTATTCTTTGATAAACTGAATACAGAGGATTTTTATGAAACACATCAAACACTACAACAAAGAAATGATTCTGCTGATCTGGACACTGGCTTGGCCGACTATGCTGGAACAAGCCATGCAGACTGCAGTTCAATACATCGATACAGCTATGGTTGGTTCACTTGGAACTCAGGCAACTGCAGCAGTAGGAGCTACATCGACTGTCAACTGGCTGATTGGATCGACAATTATGGCCTTAGGCATTGGCTTTTTAGCGTACATTGCCAAAGCCTTTGGCGAAGGAGACAAGGAAGCCGCAAAAGATGCCAGTGCACAGGCCGCACTGATGACACTGGTGGCAGGAAGCTTGTTGACGATTGTGATTCTCTTTGTCAGCTCGAAAGTTCCTGTCTGGATGAAAGTCGATCCTGCCATTCAATCTACTGCAGCCTTGTATTTCTTTATCTTGTATCTGCCGATGCTGCCGCGTACTGCCAGCATGATTTTTGGTACGATTTTAAGAGCTGCCGGTGACACAAAAACACCAATGAAGATTGGTGTTCTGGTCAATCTGATCAATGTCGTGCTGAACTTTCTGATGATTTATCCAATCCGTACAGTAACTTTCTTGGGAATGCAGCTGCTTCTTCCTGGCTTTGGATGGGGAGTTTTAGGTGCTGCTGTTGCCAGTGCAATTGCCTTTGTGGTTGGAGGTTTACTCATCACAATTGTGGTTTATCGTCATCCGCTGGTTTCCTTCAAAGGGAGATCACTGAAACCCGACATGAAGATTCTTAAGCCATGTTTTCAGGTTGCGCTGCCAAACATGATGCAGCGCTTTGGTACATCACTGGGGTATGTTGTCTTTGCCTCCATGATCAATTCGATTGGTGAAGTCGCTACTGCCGCTCATACGATTGCCAATACAGTGGAATCTGCCTTCTACATTCCAGGTTATGGCATGCAGACTGCAGCGGCTACACTGTCAGGGAATGCCTATGGGGCAAAAGATGATAAAAAGATGAAAGAATTATCTGCCATGTTTATTCCAATCGAAATTCTTCTGATGACATGCTCAGGAGCACTTCTGTTTCTTCTGGCTCCATCTTTGATGTCGATTTTCTCGACAAGTGATGAAGTGATTCGTTTAGGTTCGACCGTGTTACGTATGGTTGCGATTTCCGAACCTTTCTATGGCTATTCCATCATCGTGGAAGGGTTTATGCAGGGTGTAGGAAAAACCAAGCTTCCATTCATTTTCAATATCATCGGCATGTGGGGTATCCGCATTGTCGGTACTTTCATCTGCATTACCTTCTTCCATACAGGTCTGATTAGCGCATGGGCCTGCATGATCGCCCACAATCTGTTTCTGTTTGGGCTGTTTGTCTGGTGTCACATCACCGGCAGATGGAATCCGCTTCATCAACAATAAGGAGGAAACTTTATGCGTTTTGGCACAACTCAAGTCATCATCAATGCACCATTTCCAGTAAAACAATCCGGTCATATGCAGCAGGTCACAGAACTGACTGAATATCACGATGATCTGCATGCCCGTCTGCTTTACCTTGAAAATCAGAATACCTCATGGCTTCATATCTCTATTGACTCCATTGAATTCAAACTCTATTTCCAGGAAGCTCTGGAAAAAGAACTGAGAAACATTTTAAGAAATGATCTGCATGTCACAGTCAGCGGAACACATTCCCATTACTGCTGTGACCCGCTCAATGAAAGATACATTGAATTCCTGTTGAAAACCATCATTGAGGCTGCATCATCCATTGAAATCAAAGAAATGGGTGATCTGACCGTCAGCTACAGCACATGTCCATTTGAAGGCGTAGGAAAAAGCCGTATCTCCAATCATGTTGCAGAATCTGTACAGGTTGATTTGTTTCAAATCAAGAAAGATGGAAAGGGCCTTGCAGATATCGTCGTGCATAACGTACATCCAACTGTTCTGTATGCGACAACACCATACTTCAGTGCTGAATATCCAGGATATCTGCTTCAGTGCATGAATGAAGCTGAACCTGATGTCTTCCACACATTCATGAATGGTCCTGCAGGGGATATCAGTACACGTTTTACCCGCAAATGTCAGACGTATGAATCGGTTGAACTTCTGGGCAGAAACCTCTATGAAAAAGTCATGGAAATGAAACAGGAAAAGCTTCCTGAAATCCCATTAAAACTCAGTTTTGACAGTACAGTGATTCCTTTAGAGCATCAGTTCCATCCAATCGACATGTCTAAACTCTCGCAGAATCTCACAGATCGTGAACTTGAAACCATCGGATTTGGCCAGATTGTTCGTCAGAAGCTCAAAGAATCACCTGAACAGCTGGAAAAAGAAAACCTGTTCAGCTGTGTCAACTTCGGTGGACCACGCATCGTCTTTGTGCCAAATGAAATGTTCAGCTGGTACAGAACACAGGTGGATGATCGATTCTGTGCTTTGGTCTGCTACTCCAACGGACAGTCCCCTTACATTACTGCACCTGGAAAATATCTGCTGACTTATGAAACATTCACTGACACATTAACCGATGAAACAAAACAGAAACTTTGTGCAGTGCTCCACCAATATGGAAAATAAAAGGCTCTTTAGGAGCCTTTTTTCATAAAATCATTGATTAAGGTTAAAACTTCCTGTGTATCCCCGGATAAAATCACTCGAGGCATCTTTATTCCATCAAATGAAAAACGGATGTTATGAAACTCTTCAGTGTTGATGCGATAACAGAAGTACTCTGCAATTTCCTTTCTGCTGCATCCTGGAAAATCCACAACAATGCAAGCTTCACAAGATGACTTTTTGTCATTGGCAAGGAAGTCAAAAACCTGTGCGTGATGTTTAGCCAGAATACTAGGTCGTACTGCAGGATGAGAGATAAAGGCTTCCACCTGTTCTGGTGTAAAGTGCCATAATCCATTAATTTTCTCACCTTGCAGAATACCCGATGAAAGATAATTTCGTATTGTTCTGTCTGATAGTCCTGTCATTAAAACTAAATGATTGATTACATAATAGTTGCCCATAGATACCTCCTGATTCTATTGTAGAAGATGTTGATGTTCATCTCAATTTGAAATCAGACCACTTTTTCATAACAAAGAGCCGAGATGATATCTCGGCTCTGTTTATTTCCCTGGAAATACTACAATCCCATCGCTTTTAAAATCCCTTTAAAGAAATGACCATTTCCAATCAGTACAATCGCTTCTGCAATGTTGTCATTCATGATATTGCCTGCATTGATGACCATGGCACGAATTGGGCAGTCCATTGCACCTGTCACCATCATACGATATGTAGGATTGGACATGTCTTTTGGTCCATCTACACCACGCGACACAAACCATGTCACAAATTTCGTCAGCAATCTGATGAAACCTGATGTTTCACTCATTTCAAGAACGGTATTATCCAGTGTGAATTCACCCTTGACTGCTTCTTTGAACTCAGGCACTTTGCAGCCCATCAGCTTTTCCCACTGTTCTCTTGTTGGTTCACCTTTTAATGTGACATACCATCCATCTTCCACAGATTCAACGGATTCACCTTCAACTTCGATTGTTACGCTAAGTGAACCTACCAGAATCTGATATGTGCCAGCTTTAACTTTCCACTTCTTATCCCAGACCTGGAAACAATCATCATCCAGTGTGAACTGAACCTGTTTACTCTGGCCTGGTTCAAGTTCAACTTTAGCGAAACGTTTGAGTTCTTTCTTGGCATGATAACCTTCTGT
>JAZRUQ010000100.1:0-8928 GCA_045652605.1 Erysipelotrichaceae bacterium | reverse complement strand
GAATATGTGAAAGCTCCTAAACGATCCCAGCGTACTTTTTCTACAAATCGAAGCATGTTTTCAAACATTTCTTCTGTCTCTCCTGGGAAGCCGACAATCATTGTCGTTCTGAATACAGGCATTGGATACAAGGCTTTGATCTTATCAATGGTTTCCTGAATGCTTTCAATTGTACCGCGACGATTCATCGCCTTCAGCATGACATTGTCACCATGCTGAATTGGAATATCAAAATAAGGCAGCACCTTACTCAGATGACGCATTCCCTCAATGAGCTCATCATCCAGCTCATCCGGATATGTATACAACACACGAATCCAATGGAATCCTTCAATATCATTGAGCGCTTTCAAAAGATCAGGCAGACGGCGTTTGCCATATAAATCCAGACCATATCGCGTCGTATCCTGTGCAATCAGCACCAGTTCCTTTACACCTTTAGCAGCCAGCCATTTTGCTTCTTCAACGAGGTTTTCCATTGGAACTGAACGATATCCACCACGAATCAGTGGAATCGCACAATAGGTACAGCGGTTGTCACAGCCATCGGCAATTCTTAAATAAGCCATCCAAGGCTTTGTAGAAAGCAGACGATCACATTTGCCATATGTCTGAGGAAAATTCAAGCCCAGAAGATCATGCAGAATCTCAGGCAGACGATTATATTCATCCACACCAATAAAAGCATCCACTTCAGGCATTTCATCAATCAAGGCATCTTTATAACGCTTGGCAAGACATCCAGTCACAATCAGACACTTACAGTTTTCTTCCTTGTATTCAGCCATTTCCAGAATAGTATTGATGGCTTCTTCTTTCGCAGGTTCAATAAACCCGCATGTATTGACAACCAGCACATCAGCTTCTGATGCATCGGATACAATCGTACACCCACCGCTGACAAACAACCCCATAATCTTTTCACTGTCTACAAGATTCTTGCAGCAGCCTAATGAAATCATACCAACTTTCATTCTTTTTCCACCTTTCTTTTCACACACAAAGATGTATCTATCAAAAAACACAAAAAAACGATATAATGTCTCATATATATTAACACAAAAGGAGCGTCTATGCTGCAAATTCAACAAATTGAATGTTCACTTGATCAAAGTATTCATGATCTGCCTGCTTTAATTGCTTCAAAACTGAAGATCAATCAAGCAGATGTTTTAAGTGTGGACATCGTAAAAGAATCTTTAGATGCCAGAAAAGATCTGGTACGCAAATACACCTGCAACATTACTGTTAAAAACGAAAAAGCTGTTTTAAAAAAACATTTCAAGTTTGTCAGTGCGATTGAGCCTGAAAAACCCTATGAATTCGAATGTAAAAAAACATTTGAAGATCGTCCAATCGTCATTGGTTTTGGACCTGCCGGCATGTTTGCAGCATTGCTGATGGCAGAAAAAGGACTGAAACCGATTGTTTTTGAACGAGGCAAATGTGTTGATGAACGCATCAAAGATGTTGTACACTTCTGGAAAACAGGAGAGCTGAATGAACAATCCAATGTTCAATTTGGTGAGGGTGGTGCAGGTACATTCTCTGATGGAAAACTCACAACCCGTGTCAAAGACAAAAGAATTCAATACGTCATGGATAAACTGGTTGAACATGGTGCTGATTCTTCCATCAAATGGCATACACATGCTCATATCGGTACAGATAAATTAAGAGATATCGTTAGAAATATCCGTCATCACATCATTGAACTGGGTGGAGAAGTTCATTTCGAATCACAGATTGAAAAGCTGTGCATCGAAAATAATCAAATCAAAGGTGTTTATCTTCATGATACATTCTATCCATCCCATCATGTCTTCTGTGCAATTGGTCATAGTGCATGCGATACTTTTGAACAGTTTCACACGCAGAACATTCAGATGGAATCCAAGGAATTTGCCGTTGGGGTACGCGTAGAGCATCCACAGTCTTTCATCAATGAGTGCCAATATGGCCATTATGCTGATCACCCTTCTTTACCTGCTGCAGAATACCGTTTAGCACACCAATGCACAACTGGCCGTGGTGTCTATACATTCTGCATGTGTCCTGGCGGGTTTGTTGTGCCATCCAGTTCACATCATGGAAAACTGGTTGTCAATGGCATGTCTGAATCTGGACGTAATCAGACCAATGCCAATTCTGCACTTTTAGTTCAGGTTAAAAAAGAAGACTTTGGCGATGATTTGTTTGATGGATTGCGCTACATTGAACAGCTGGAAAGAAAAGCATTTGTCATGGGCGGTTCTGATTACAGAGCCCCTATGCAAAATGGTGAAGACTTTTTAAGCAACACAGTTTCAACTCGTTACAAGAATGTTATGCCAAGCTATGCATTAAAAGGAACTTTTGCACAGCTCAGTGATCTGTTTGATCCTGTGATTACGGAAAGTCTAAAAGAAGGTCTGTTGGCGTTTGACAGAAAACTGCCTGGTTTTAAAGACGGTCTTTTAACTGCCGTTGAATCCCGTTCATCTTCTCCATTAAGAATAGTACGTGATGAAACATATCAGAGTATCAGTGTAAAAGGATTCTATCCTATTGGTGAAGGTGCTGGATATGCAGGTGGTATTACTTCCAGTGCATTGGATGGTTTACGTGCTGTTGAAGCCTGCATGAAACCATAAACTTCAGCTAAAGTTCACATAAAAAACATCACAAAACCACAATTTATTCTTATACTATTTACAGAAAGAGGTGACTATATGGAAGAAAACAACGTTTTTACTCCACAGGAAATTGTTCAGGAAGAAACAGAACAGACAGAAAACATTCATTCAGAGCCACAATCTGAATTTACGTATGCATCAGAACCAGACAAAGAACCTGCAAAGCCTAAAAAGACAGGTACATTCAAAAAATTTGCAGCTGGGTTATTAAGTATGATTCTGATTCCATCAGCAGTAGGATTCGGGTCAGGTATTGCAGCCTATAAGCTGATGGACAGCAGCAATGATAAAGTGATTCTGCAGACTTCTCAGTCTCAAAATATCACAACAGGAACAAATCCAGAACTAACTGGCACAAAAGTTGCTGAAGTTGCTGCTGCTGTTAAAGATACAGTTGTTGAAATCACAACTGAATATGTAGCGACAAGTTCATTCTTCTCCAACTATGTAACAACAGGAGCAGGATCAGGTGTCATCTTTACAAATGATGGCTACATCGTTACAAACAATCATGTGATTGAAGGATCCAATGCGATTCAGGTTACTTTAAATAACGGTGATGTTTATTCAGCTTCATTGATCGCAACAGATTCCAAAACAGATCTGGCTGTCATCAAGATTGAAACAACTGGTCTTACAGCTGCAATCCTGGGTGATAGTGACGCACTGGTTGTCGGTGAAGATGCCATTGCAATCGGAAATCCGCTAGGTGAACTTGGCGGTACAGTAACAAATGGTATTATCAGCGCATTGGACAGAGAAGTCACTGTAGAAGGACAGAAAATGAACCTTCTTCAGACCAATGCTGCAATTAACCCAGGTAACTCTGGTGGTGGATTGTTCAACGCCAAGGGTGAACTGATTGGTATCGTTTCTGCAAAATCATCCGGTACTGACATCGAAGGTCTTGGCTTTGCGATTCCAGTGAATGATGTCAAAGAAGTAGTTGTTCAGCTGATTGAAAATGGTTATGTTGCAGGAAGACCTGCACTTGGAGTCAGCGTCATCGATATCAACTCTATTCAGCTGGCTATGCAGTATGGAGTATCTCAGTACGGCGTCTACATTGCAGAGGTGCTTGAAGGTTCTGCTGCAGAAAAGGCAGGACTTCAGAGCGGTGATATGTTCATTGCCATGAACGATATTATCATTGAAAGCTATGAAGATTTAAGCAACGCACTTAGTGCTCAAGCTGTAGGAGATACTGTCATCTTCCAGATAAAACGCAATGGAAGAATGATTCAGGTTGAAGCTACACTGCAGGAAAACACAAATCCAAAACAGTAAAAAAGTTCCCAGAAATGGGAACTTTTATTTTGAATTATATGGATTTCATTTTTCTGTTCATCGCAAATGTTGCAACAATCGCAATCAGAAATGCCAAGGCACTGAATACAAATGAAAGCTTTGGACCTACTTCATAGATAAATCCTGCAAACAATGATCCGCCTACCATGCCAAGTGAACGCATGGAGTTAAACAATCCAACCATAATGCCATCATCTTTGTCCGACAGTTTTGAAATCATGGCCTGAATCAAAGGCTGATAGACAGCATTAAACCCAAAGAATACCACATTCATAATAATGAAAGGTACAACTTTATCTAATACGACAATGGACATCATCATGGCAAAACAAATCGACAAAACGGGAATCAGTGACTTGAAAATGTTTGTCTTTTTCATCAGATAAACACAGATAGTGGAATTGGCAATCATTGTGATCACACCTACAGCAGCCTTCAACAGACCATTGTAAGATGGAGGGAATCCATACTGGTCTTTGATGAAATAGTTGAAGCACTGTTCATAACATGTTGTCGCAAACTGTGTTGAAAGACATACCACCAGAAACATTGCAATGGCATACGTCATAATTACTCTCGCATCAACAACAGCCTGGAATGGATTGGAGTTGGCAATAACTTCCTTCGCAGTCAGTTTATGACGTTCGATATCCGCATCTTTCAACAAAACCCAATAAAGAATTCCATTGACCGCAAGTCCAGCTACCTGAATCATAAACGTCATTGGAATCGAGATATTCCCTAAAAATCCTCCCATCATATAACCAAATGCCGCAATAACAACATTGATTGTGACATTTGTTGCCAGATTCTGACCGGATTTTCCAGACTCAGAGTTTTCCATGATGTAAAGAATCTGATTGACAGTAATCCCACCGATAAAGAAACCACCGATCAATCGTCCCATTGCAATCTGAAATTCAGTAGTAGCCATTCCAAAGACTGCCTGAGCAAAAGCATATCCCAGAAAGCAGATTCCCATTAATCGAGAAGCACCAATGCTTTTGGAGATTTTACCCCAGAACGGAGAAAACGCAAAGTTGGTAATGGCCATACAGGCAAAAGCCACACCAAACATATAGTCACGCAAGCCTAAATCCTGAATGAACGTCGGTGTAAACGGATGGGCAAAATTCGCAAATAAAGAATACATCGCCCACAGGAAAAAAGCACGCTGCACAGATTGTTTTCTCATGTTATTTCACCAGATGGAAATTTGACTGTCTTCCAGCAACATAATGTGCCTTGTCTCCTGTAAACAGCACATCCGTTTCCGCACCAAAAGTCAGTGTTACATTCCAGCTCTTTACTTCACATTTGCAGTTCAATTCCAAAGAGTAGCAAGTGTCATTGTACATCAGGTAGTCACCCTGACCTTTGACACCACTTTGCATATCCCAAAGGCCAATTGTTGGACCTGCTCCATGACCATGGAATCCAATTGGGTGTGTATAAATACATGGTACAATACCCTCTTCAATGGCCTGTGAGCGTGAAAGTGCCAGAATTTCATTTCCACTGCGCCCTTCCTTGAAATTGGAAATCGTAATGTCCTGAAGACGATTGACTGTCTTCAGGACTTCTTTCAGTTCCTCAGGAGCATCAGTTTCATCCTGTTTGAGCACATAGGCATTTTCCTGCGTATCTGTGCACAAACCAAGATAACGAAGGCCAACATCACAATGCAGCAGATCACCAGGCAGAATAACAGTTTCACCTGGCACTTCATTGACATTAGCTCTGCGCACTGAAACTTCAAAGTCAAACCATGGTTCTAAACCAAGGTCAATCACTTTCTGAATCATGAAATATTTGACATCTTCATTGGTTGTAACACCAGGCAGAATGACTTTGGAAGAGAATGCTTCCGCAATCATGCTGTGGGCAATCTGCATAATCCCAGTATAAGCTGCCATTTCCTCTGGACAGCGTGTTTCCAGCCAGCCTACACAAATGTTTTCAGCACTGACAACTTTAGCTTTCAGTTCATCATCAAATGCATCCATAATCTGTGTATAAAGATCATGACTTAATCCATCCGCAAAGGCAAATGTACGAGATACATTCAATCCGATTTTCTTAGGATTGCATTGTTTAATCATACGCACCAGACATTCAAACTGTGTTTCAGGTGGAGTCAATCCTTTACCTGCATCTGTAGAATCAAATGGCATCAATGTTTTTGTATCTGCCCAGTCAGCACCTTTAGGATTGGTCCAGACTGATTCATACAAATGATCCAGTCCAACACCAGGACGAGTCAAAGCATAACGTGATACTGTTCCATCTTCTTTCAAATGAAACAAAAGAATAGTTGTACGACGTGCCGTCATCATGGCACATGGAGTTAATGATTTCAGCACTGGATCTTCATTGTATTCACGACATGCAACACACCACAAATCAATTCCAGCACGCTTCATCACTTTAGGAAGAATTGTATCAAGACGAATTTTCAGCCATTTGTCCATAATTTCTTCCTGTCTGCGATAAGATAGTATTTTAGGTCTCAGTTCATTGGCTGAAGAGCCACGAACAAGAAAGTCTTCTGTAGAAATCATGCTTATGCCTCCTGCTTTTTATAACCTGCCACAAAGATTTTATCACGATCAGGTGCCAAAAAATGAACTTCATCATCCACCAGAAGAACGCTTTCTTCTGTATACAGATAAGTATCACGCTGATACATATCCAGATATTCAGTCGTATTCAGCTCTAAAGCATAACCTGTGTAATTGTGAATCAAAAGGTCACCTTTCACTGGAATGCGATTCTGATTGGAATACAGACCAATTGTAGGACCTGCTGCATGACCATGGAAGCCAAGAGGATGTGTATACAGCATTGGACGAATACCTTCAGCCTTAGCCTTGGCAATGCTTTCTTCAAACACATCATTACCGCTGCGTCCAATCTTCATAGTTTCACGAACAATATCCTGGAAACGATTGTTGCGCTTGAAGGCATCCAGAAGTTCCTGAGGTATTTCAGTTTCGTTTTCTTTTAAAACATAGCACAGACGCTGTGTATCTGTACACAGATTCAGATAACGCACACCAAAATCACAATGCAGAAGATCTCCGCGTTCAATCACAGTTTCCTCCGTATGCTTGCCATCATGTCTCTGCAGATCAATAGTAGGTTCAAACCAGTATTCGATACCAAGGTTGTTGACTTCCTGTTCCATGTAGTTCATCAAATCACGGCATGTTGTCTTGCCTGGAACAATCACTTCATCAGAAAATGTACGAGCAATGATGTCCATCGCAACTTTCATAACTTCAGGAAACACTTCTCTTTCTTTAGGAGTTCGTGTTTCCAAAAGACGAATACCAACATCATCCGCACTGACAAAACGATCAGTCAGATCCTTAGGAAGTCCATTCATCATCATGCGATAAAGCCCAACTGATAAACCATCTGTATAGGCAAAATGATCTGATACATCAATCGCAATCTTGTTTGGATCAATGCGTCTTAAAACACGAGTCAGAGCATCCATCTGACTTTCACTCTTCATATCATAATCACGCTTGTAGTACTCTTCCAATTCCACTGAAGGCATGCTGACAGACCAGTTTTCACACACACCGTTTTTCTGTGAAAGCACTAAAATCGTAATTCTGCGTGCTGTTGGAAAGTGAGCTGGTGTCAGGGCATGAAACAATGGATCTTCATTGTATTCTCTTGACAAAACAAGCCATGCTTCCACATTTGCCTCTTTCATCATCTGACCAGCCATGGCCAGTCTTTCTTTCAGAATTTCATCTTTAATCAGATTCTGTTCAACAATTGTTTTCATATAAATCCCCCATATAAATAAAACACAGACCGTCAGTGACGGTCTGTGCATTCATTGACTTAATTAATCCTGTTCTTGTTTTCTAGCAGCTTCGCGGATTACTTTATCTGCAACCGGCTGTGGAGCTGGTTCATAGCGATCGAATACGATTTCGTATTCTCCACGACCCTGAGTCATAGAACGAAGTTCTGTTGCATATTTCTGCATTTCTGACATTGGTACTTCAGCTTCGATTGTCTGTACACCATCAACCATATCCATACCCATGATCATACCACGGCGCTTGTTGAAGTCACCCATGATAGTTCCTGTGTATTCATCTGGGATAGAAACAGTAACCTTACCGATTGGTTCCAGCAGAATTGGCTTAGCTTTTGGCATACCTTCACGATAAGCCAGACGAGCAGCAGCCTTAAAAGCAATTTCCTTTGAGTCTACTTCATGGTAAGAACCATCGTACAGAACTGCCTTAACGCCTACAACCTTAAATCCTGCCAGTACACCACTGTTCATGCATTCACGCAGACCAGCTTCAACTGCAGGGAAGTACTGACGTGGAACTGCTCCACCGAATACTTCTTCTTCAAATACCATATCTTCAGATTCACATGGTTCAAAGCGAACTTTAACATGACCATACTGACCAGCACCACCAGACTGCTTCTTATGCTTACCTTCAGCCTGAACTGTACCACGAATAGTTTCACGATACTGAACAGTTGGTTCAGTTGTAGTAACTTCAACTTTGTATTTTGTCTTCAGACGATTCAGAACAACATCCAGCTGCTGATCACCCAGACCATACAGAACTGTTTCCTTTGTTTCTACGTTCTTAACGAGCTTCAAAGAAAGGTCTTCTTCCAGAATCTTGTTCAAACCAAAGCTCAGCTTATCTTCATCGGCTTTTGTCTTTGGCCAGATAGCAACACCAAGCATTGGCTTAGGTGTATTGATTGGAGCGTAATGAACTGGACGAGCTTTTGTAGCCAGTGTATCGTTTGTTTCAGTGTACTGCAGTTTAACAACAGCACCGATATCTCCTGTAAACAGCTTACCAACTGCAACCTGAACTTTACCCTTCATGATGTAAATCTGCTGCAGACGTTCAACTTCTTCCTTCTGAACGTTGTAAACCTGTGCATC
>JAZRUQ010000099.1:0-15363 GCA_045652605.1 Erysipelotrichaceae bacterium | reverse complement strand
AACTATGATGAATTTATGCGTCTGTATGAAATTGAAAAAAGACAGCTGGAAGCTGCCTACAATCGTCAGGTAAAGGAAATTGAGCGTTTGGAAGACTTTGTCGCAAGAAACAAAGCTCGTGTTGCAACACGTGGTATGGCCAACTCTCGTGCTAAGCGTCTGGAAAAGATGGAACGTATTGAGCTGAAGGCTGAAAAACCAAAACCTGAATTCAATTTCATGATGGGCAGAACACCATCCCGTGTCATTGTACAAACTGAAAATCTTGTGATTGGATATGATGAAGCAATCAGTGCACCAATGAATCTGAAGCTTGAAAAGGGAATGAAGATTGCCCTGACAGGTGCCAATGGGTTAGGAAAGAGTACATTGCTGAAGAGTCTGATGGAGCTGATTCCTGCCATTTCAGGAAATCTGGAACATGGTGAATATGTGGATTTCGGTTATTTTGAACAGGAATCTTCGACAAAAGATATCAGTGTGATTGATGATTTGTGGAATCATTATCCAAGCTGGACTCAGTTTGAAGTGCGCAGTGCACTGGCGAAGTGTGGTCTGACCAATGATCAGATTGAATCCAAAGTCATGGTGCTTTCCGGTGGTGAGCAGGCTAAACTGAGATTGTGCAAACTGATGAATTCACCACACAATGTTCTGGTGCTGGATGAACCGACGAATCATCTGGATCAGGATGCCAAGATAGAATTAAAACGCGCGCTGAGAGAATACCCAGGTACAATTCTTCTGGTCTGCCATGAACCTGAATTTTATGAAGGTCTGGTTTCAGAAGTCTGGGATATGCGCAAATATTCATTGAAAATCTAATCTTTGAAACAGAAGCATTGCTTCTGTTTTTTTTTCTGTTTTCATAAACTGCATAAAAAGAGAGTGGAGGATGTCTCATGAAAAAGAATAAGATTGGTATTTTAGGGGCGACAGGTGCAGTGGGAAGAGAAATGCTGAAAGTCATGGAAGAGAAAAATCTTCCAATTGATGAACTGCGCTTGTTTGCCTCATCAAAAAGTGCAGGGAAAGTAATGAAATTTCATGATCGTGAAATTGTCATTGAGGCGGTTGATGAACATTCATTTGATGGACTTGATTACGTCCTTGGTGCAGTTGAAAGTGAACAATCCAAGATGTATGCGCCAATGATTCAAAAGGCAAATACCATTTACATTGACAACAGTTCTGCCTTCCGTCTGGACCCAGATGTTCCTTTGGTTGTGCCTCAGATTAATCCGGATGCATTGAAGCATCATCAGGGAATCATTGCCAATCCGAACTGTGTGACGATTATCGGTTTAATGGCGTGTGCTCCACTTCATCAAGTGAATCCTATCAAGCGCATTGTTGCATCTTCTTATCAGGCTGTATCAGGTGCAGGAGCTGCTGGTATGAATGAATTGATGAAGCAGATGAAAGATCTGCATGAAGGAAAACAAGCTGCTGCTGAAGTGTTCTCTCATCAAATTGCCTACAATCTGATTCCTCAGATTGGCGGGTTTGATGAAGCAGGATATACCTCAGAAGAAATGAAATTCCAGAATGAGTCGCGCAAGATTTTAAGCGATTCTGAATTAAGGGTCAGCTGTACATGTGTCCGTGTTCCTGTGCTTCGTTCTCATTCGATTTCCATGAACATTGAACTGACCCATGAAATGTCAGTAGAGCAGGCAAAAGAATTGATGAATGCCTTTGATGGTGTACAGGTATCAGAAACCTATCCAACGCCGATGGAAACATCCGATCAGGATACTGTTTTTGTAGGGCGTATCCGTAAAGATCTGACTTGTGATAAAGGTCTTGTGTTGTGGTGCTGCGGTGATCAGATTCGCAAAGGTGCTGCATCCAATGCGATTGAAATCATGGAAGCTTTAATGAAATAGAAAAGTAAAACCGACCTGAACGGGTCGGTTTATTTCATTGTATCGAGGATGTCTTTCATTTTCTGAGCTAAGCCATAACATTTTTCAACTGGAAGTGAACATACAGCTACACGAATGCCTTTGTTGACTTGAACTGTGTAAATATGATGTTTCATCAGTTCTTCATGATAACGTTGTTTGAATTGATTATCTTCAATTTTCAGTGTGACAAAAAAGCCTTCTTTATATGGGTAGATATCCAGATTGGCTTGTTTTGCCTCTGTTACAAAGATAGAAGCACGTTTTTCAATCAGTTCGATATATGGTTTTTTCTCATTCAGGAAGTTATCCAGATTTTCTGTTGTTGTCCATGTGAAAGTATCCATGGCTGCATTTGGAATGTTGCTCCAAATGGCACGGGCAGCTTTTTCAAAGACAATTTCAACTTCTCTGACTTTCTTTTCATCTTTTCCGCATAACACTGCTGCTCCGCAGCGAAGTCCATAGGATGTGCATGTTTTAGAAATTGAGAATGCAACAATCGCCATGACATTGTCTGTGAATTGATTGAAACAGTCAAAGTAAGTACGTATTGTGTCCTGATTTGTACCATAGTCAATATAGGCGATATCATTCAGGATGACAACAGGTCCAACTTTTGAACATTCATTTAAGAATTCAATGACTTCATTCCATTCCTGATGGGTCATTGAATAGCCTGTTGGGTTATGACAAGGGTCATTGATGACGACTAAAAGTTTCTTCTGGTCATTTAAAACTTCTGTGCAGACCTGCTTGAATGAAGTCAGGTTGAAGTGATCGTCTTCAAACATAGTGTATGTTCTGGCTTTCAGGCAGTTCTGCTGGGCCATCAGCTGATAGGAGCCCCATGCGATTTCAGGGAGAATAACAGTTTCATCCTGATCAAGAATCACATTGAATGTGGATGAGACTGCCCCTGATCCGCCTGGTGTTGCGATGACTTTTTTGTTTAATTCAGTTGCATGCCCATCAAATACCCAGTTGATAACCTGTTTTCTGAAGGACTCATTGCCTCTGAAACTTGCGGCATATTTTGCTTTGTTTTTGTTGTCCATGGCGTTGTAATGTTCAAAGAAACTTTGATAGGCAACCAGATTTCCATACTCATCATAAAGAGATCCAATCGTCGCATCAACGACATGCTCAGCACCATTTTCTGTTTTATCTTTCTGCGCCAGAGAAACAATCGTAAAGACTGTGTCCACGATTGGGACTAAATTTGCAGTTTTTCTTACAAAGGACATAAGAGATTCCTCTCTTTCTATAAGCCTTATTATATTCCTAAACAATAGAAAAGTGTATAAAAATCAAAACGTTGGGTAAATTAGATATGAAGGAGTTGAAATGTATGAAAATGTTGGATATGGCAGCACTTTTGATTGGCATCATCGGATGTCTGAACTGGGGTTTGATTGGTATTGCCAATTTTAATCTGGTGAACTTTATTTTTGGTGGTATTCCATTTCTGGAAATGATTATTTATCTGGTTGTTGGATTATCCGGTATTTATCTGTTTTCTTTCTTTTCAAAAATTCAGTAGGAATGAAGATTCTGTCAGAAGTGACAGAATCTTTCTTTTGTGTTACGATATTTTGAGAAATGGGGTGTTGAGATGGCGAAATTCTGGTATCGCTATGGTCTTCCTTTTGTGATTTTAATCGTTACTGGTCTTCTTGCGAGACTGGAACAGATTTTTTTATCAGGAACAATTGAAACAACCATCTGTTCAGTGACAATGATTTTAGGTGCTTTTGCCTTTGGGATTTCATTAAATCGTCAAAGACGCAGAAGAAATGAATCCTGGCTGAAGAAGATTGTGATTAGTTTCCTTTTGGTATATTTTCTGTTGATGGATTTAGGTGTGCTGTTGCTGCCTTCCATTGCGGAATTTTTTCAGATGATTGGAATCAGCGGTTCTTTGCTGAATTTGCTGATTGTGTATCTTGGATACTGTTTCTTTGACTAGGAGGGACTTATATGAGAAAAATATTGTTGCTGATGTGCATTCTGCTGATGAGCGGATGTGTTGTCAAAGAGCCTGAAGTGAAATCAGGGACAATCAAATCTTATGATCTTGCATCAAGAGACTTTGAGATTGTAGAAACTGCAGATATCTTTATGGTTGGGGATGCACTTTTGCATGGTGCTGTTTATAAACAGGCAGAAAAGAATGGTGTTTATGATTTCAGTGGCATGGTTGAAGTGCTTGGTGACATTGTGGATGATTATGATCTTGCGTTTTACAATCAGGAAACAATTCTGGGTGGTACTGAGCTTGGTTTATCAACTTATCCTCAGTTTAATTCACCGCAGGAATTTGGAGACGCCATGATGGATTTAGGATTCAATCTGGTTTCTTTAGCCAATAACCATACAATGGATAAAGGTCAAAGCGCATTGGCTGCATCGCATGAATACTGGTCCAGTCAGGATGCCATGACAGCTGGAAGTTATGCATCTTTTGAAGAAAGAAATACAGTGCAGATTGGTGAAGTCAATGGAATTACCTATACTTTGCTGTCGTATACCTATGGTACAAATGGAATTCCAGTACCATCTGGCAAGGAATATCTATGCAATGTGTACACAGAAGAAATGCTGATTGAAGACATTACAGCTGCACGTGATCTTGTGGATATTCTGATTGTTTCAATGCATTGGGGTACTGAATATACACATACACCAACTGAAACTCAGGAGGAATTGGCTCAGCTTTTAGCTGACCTGGATGTGGATTTAGTGATTGGACATCATCCTCATGTGATTCAGCCTGTGCAGTGGATTGATGATACACTGGTGTATTATTCATTAGGCAATCTGATTTCTGCACAGGATGGTACACCGCGACTGGTTGGTATGATGGGGGCTGTGGATATTGAAAAAAAGATCACCAAGAGTGGCACAGAAATACAGCTTTCCAATGCCAGAGGCGATCTGATTTATACAAGTTATGGCTGGGCTTATTCAAGTCTGAAACTGAAAACATTTGATCAGCTGGATATGCCGGAAACTTATGAGAAGTACTGTGAAATCATCACACGTTATGATGATACCATTCAGGTTGGCGGAATTAAATAATTGTCAGTTTTGAAGCTTTTGTGAGCTGTCTGCGATAAAGAATCGGAAGCAGTACACGAAACAGAACAATTAAAATAAAGATTTCAAAGGGGAGAAGTGCGATGTTTTTAATCGCACTTTTTGTTACATAAAACCAGAATCCTTTTGAATACAACATGGTCGTCCAGATGCTGCCCAGTAAAATATTAACAAATCCAGTGATGATCACGCGGGAAAAGACAAGCTTGATAACTGTGATTTTTGTGTCCCATAAAAACAGGCCGAAAATGAAAGCACCTAGCATGGCAGATAATGTATAGCCAAAAAAGAAAGCACCTGATGGAAACAACATGAAGGAAATGATGTCTGCACAAAATCCTGAAATCAAAGCCATGGCAGGTCCGCCAATACAGGAGAACAAGGCTGTAAAGATGAAACTGAAATAGATTCTCAGGTTTTCTGAGACTTGTACAAAGACACTTGAAGACATCACCTGCAGTGCCACAAAAACGGAGCATAAAGCCAATACACGGATGTTTTTGATTTGATGAATGGCTTTTTTCCAGTAAGAAAGAGTAAACATAAAAACCTCCTTTCCACACAAAATGAAAAAGAGGTCATTTTTTCATTCCAGTGGGATGCGAATCCTATACCGCAAGAAGTTCTTTTCGTCCAGATGACAACTCCCCGTTCATCCAGCACTTAACGCATAGGATTCTACTCTGTTAAGATTAATATGGCCTTCAAAAGAGAAAAAGTCAACACAATTTCATCAATTTGTACACATGAAATTCATTGAACTATGATAAAATCATAACTGTTAATGAAAAGAGGAACTGCAATGAGAGAAAAACTTGCAAGATTTATGATGGGACGTTATGGAAACGACTATCTGAATACTGTACTGATCTGGTCATCACTGATTCTTTTGGTACTGAATATTTTTATCAACAATTCAATTTTAAGTCTGATTGCGTATGTATTATGGGGTTATTCCATTTTCCGTATGTTTTCCAGAAAGATTTATTTAAGAAACAATGAAAACATCTGGTTCATGGCCAAGACAAAAAAGCTTCGTCATCACATTAGTGCAATCAGAAAAGGGATGAATGATAAATCACATCGTTATTTTGTCTGTCCTGGTTGTGGTCAGATTGTCCGTGTTCCAAAGGGACGTGGCAAGATTGAAATCACATGTCCAAGCTGTCATCGTCACTTTGACAGAAAGAGCTAAAGTATGTTTGGTTATATTGTTGCCAACAGGAATGAACTGAAATTCAAGGAATTTGATGAATACCGTGGTTTTTACTGCGGTCTTTGTCGTGCTTTAAGAAAAAGACATGGACTTAGTGGTCAGATTACATTGAACTATGATTTGAACTTTCTGGCAATTCTGTTGACTGCACTGTATGAAACTGAAACCCTGAAAGAAAAGCGTCGCTGTGTGATGCATCCATTTGCAGCGCAGATGCAGTACGAGAATCCATTTCTGGAGTATTGTGCTGATATGAATGTGATTCTGGCTTATTACAAATGTCAGGATGACTGGATGGATGAAAGAAAAGTGATTCAGCACGCTGAAGAGCTGATGCTGAAGAAAAGTGTTGAACAGCTGAAGGCACAATATCCTGAAAAGTGTGGGAAAATCAGACAACAACTGACTTTGATTAACGATTATGAAAAAAGAAATGAAATGAATGTTGATCTGGTTGCCAACGCTTTTGGTGAAGTGATGGGTGAAATCTTTGCGATACGCAAAGATGAATGGCATGATGTTTTGTATGATATTGGGTTTTATATGGGGAAATTCATTTATTTAATGGATGCCTATGAAGATGTTGAAAGGGACATCAAGTCAAACAATTACAATTTATTTAAAGAAAAACTTCATGATGAAGATTTTGAAGAAAAGATGCAGATGATTCTGGAAATGATGATGGCAGAATGCACAGAGTCATTTGAAAAGCTGCCAATCTTTGATTATCGTGACATTCTTAGAAATATCCTGTATTCTGGAGTATGGACACGATATGAAATGGTCAAAAAGAAAAGGAGGGGTGAATGATGAGAGATCCATATCAGGTACTGGGAGTCAGTACGAGTGCCAGTGATGATGAAATTAAAAAAGCATATCGATCTTTATGCAAGAAATATCATCCGGATGCGAACGTCAATAACCCTAACAAGGAAGCATTGACTGAAAAGTTCAAAGAAGTTCAGAATGCCTATGATCAGATTATGAATATTCGTAAGCGTGGGGGTTCAGCGTCTTATCAATCTTATGGCACAGGATACAATCAATCTAACACTCAATACAAAGAGTACTATGATTTCAATGATTTCTTCCGTGATTTCACAGGTCAAAGTCAGTATCAGCAGTATGGTGCTGAAGATGATGCCATGTTTTCAACAGTCAGAAGCTATATTCAGGCGGGGTACATTCATGAAGCACTTAATCTGTTGTCTCAGATCAATGAACGCAATGGGCGCTGGTATTATTATTCAGCCCTATGTAATATGCGTTTGGGCAACAATGTGGCTGCAATGGATCATGCACAAAAAGCAGTGGAACTTGAACCAAATGTCATGGAATATCAGCAGTTGTTGTCACAGCTGAGAAATGGACGAACAAACTATCGCACTTATCAGCGTCAATACACCAGTCCAATGGATGCATATGGGCAGTTCTGTTTCAAAATCATGTTGTACAATCTGATCTGCAACTGCTGCTGCGGTGGTCGAATTTTCTGGTGCTAAACTTTAACTCAGGGTAAAACCTGAGTTTTTTTTATGAGGTTTTTGCGTTTTTGGGTGAATAACTTAAGTGAAGGGAGTTAGGCGGAAATGAATGAACGAATCAAAAGTGATGTATTGTGTAAAAAAACATTACGATTAAAAGGTATTGTTGCGTATATTTTGAAACATTGCCTGAAAGAGTATGAAAACCTCAGCTATGAAGAAATTCTGGTAAACTTAAGTGAAAACAATCAATCAGAAGGGATTCATCTATTAAACAATGAAGATCTCTCAAAAGAAGATGCAAAACTATTTTATGATCTTTTAAGCAGTGTGAAGACAGAGCATGATCAGATTCTGATTAATCTTGAACCACAAGGAACTTGTGGGAATTTACGGTCACTGATGAATCGAACAGTTTATACATCTTCAAGAATGATTGTATGGCAGAGAAATGAACCGGAAGGATTTCAGGGAAGTGATTTTGAAAATTTGAATAAAATAGTCAGCATTTGGATTGTCCTCAAACCACCTGCAAAATTAGCTGGCAAACAGATTTATATTCATGATCAGGTTGAGAGTGATACTGAGGTTGAAGAAGATTACAGAATGAGAAGAGTCATATTAATGTTTCTTCATAAAGAAATTGATGTTACAGACAAGAGTGCATTGATGATGCTGAGTGTACTGTTTGATGATAGAATAAGTAATAATGAGCGTATATTTCTTCTTAAAGAAGAATATGGTATACTTTTATCAAAGGAAGGTGAAGAGATGATGAGTGAATGGAACAATACAGCAGAAGCATTTATTGAAAGAGGATTTGAAAGAGGATATGATCAAGGCAATATGGAAGGTATTGAGAAAGTAGCGCGTCAAATGCTTCATATGGGTCTAAGTGATGAAATGGTGGTTAAAGCATGCAACCTTTCATATGAAGAAATCGAAAAACTGAAAAAAGGTGAAAAGCCGCAAGGAAAATAACACAGCAGAAGCTGTTATCTTATGAGGTAATGGAAAATACGATTATTCTGCAGAGGATTTAGAGCCTCAAGATTGAATGAAAAAAGATTGTCATTGCAAAGTGGATTTGATATAATACCTACGTTAAAGCGATTCAACAAGGACAAGTAGTCTGATGGAAAGTGCTTAGAGAGGAAAGCGACTGGTGAAAGCTTTCTGCATGGAACATCAGGGGAATTCACCTTTGCAGTGGGTCTAATCCACCCCGGTACTCGCCGTTATCGAGTTGAGTGCATATTCTTTTTGAATATGAATGAGGATGGTACCACGCAGAGGCGTTCCTTACGGAGCGTCTTTTTTATTTTTACGGGAGGAATCGATATGGAAAAAATTGATTTAGTCAAACAGGAAGCACTGAATGCGATTGAACAGTGCTCTACTCTGGAACAGTTGAATCAGATTCGTGTGAACTATTTGGGTAAAAAAGGTCCAATTCAGTCACTGATGACACTGATGAAGAATCTGACTCCAGAAGAAAAACCAGCATTTGGTGCAGAAGTGAATGCCTGCAAACAGGCAGTTGCAGCTGTGCTGGAAGAAAAGAAGGCAGCACTGGAAGAAGCAGCTCTTCTTGCGCGTCTTGAAGCAGAAAAAATTGATGTGACATTGCCTGCTGCACCACTTAAGACAGGGACACTTCATCCACTGACTCTGGTGACTCAGGAAATGGAAGATCTCTTTATTTCAATGGGATATACAATTGGTGAAGGTCCAGAAGTAGAACTGGATCTGTACAACTTTGAACGTGCCAATATCCCTGCAGATCATCCTGCACGCGATATGCAGGATACATTCTACATTAATCCTGAAGTGCTTTTGAGAACTCATACAACTGCGATTCAGATGCGTGAGCTTGAAAAGGCTGCAGGAAAACTGCCTGTGAAAGTTATCTGCCCTGGCAAGGTATATCGTCGCGATGATGACGATGCAACGCATTCACATCAGTTCATGCAGTGTGAAGGGCTGGTTGTAGCTGAAAACATCACTCTGGCAGATTTGAAGGGTACACTTTCTTATATGGCAGACCGCATGTTCGGTAAGGGACGCGACATTCGTTTCCGTCCATCTTACTTCCAGTTCACAGAACCAAGTGTTGAAGTTGATGTAAGCTGTCATATGTGCGGCGGCAAGGGATGTCCAGTGTGCAAGGGTACAGGATGGATTGAAGTGCTCGGTGGCGGTATGGTTCATCCAAATGTACTGGAAATGGCTGGATTTGATTCAAAGAAATGTTCAGGCTTTGCCTTTGGGGTAGGGGTTGAACGTGTTGCAATGTTGAAGTATGGTGTGGATGATATCCGTAACTTCTATATCAACGATGCACGTTTCTTGAAGATGTTCGATCGTTTTGATTAATTGAGGGGGACGTACAAATGAGATTAAGTATTAACTGGTTAAAGGAATATGTAAACCTGGATGGCGTTACTCCAGAAGTGCTGGCTGAGAAACTGACTCGTGCTGGCCTTGAAGTTGAAGGTATTGAAAAAGTCGCAGAAGGCACAAACCTGGTGATTGGTGAAGTGCTGACTTGCGTAGAACACCCTGATTCAGACCATCTGCATGTGACAACTGTCAATGTAGGGGATGAAGTTCTGGGGATTGTCTGCGGTGCACCAAATGTGGCTGCAGGACAGAAAGTCATCGTTTCAAAAGTTGGTGCTAAGCTGGCTGGTGGATTTGAAATCAAACCTGCAAAGGTTCGTGGTGTTGAATCCAACGGAATGATCTGCTCACTCTCTGAGTTGGGCGTAGACAAAAAGTGGCAGACTGAAGAACAGCTGTCAGGTATTTATGTGTTTGAAGCGGATGCACCTGTTGGTGAAACAGATGTATTGGGATATCTGGGTCTGGATGATGTCATTCTTGATATCGGTTTGACTCCAAATCGTGCAGACTGCAATGCGATGTGGAACATTGCGCGTGAAGTAGGTGCTGTACTGCATCGTGAAGTGAAACTGCCAAGCTACGAAGGTGCTTCAAAAGTTGGAACTGAAACAACATTCAAATTGGCTTCAGCAACAGAAAAATGTCCAGTATTCGTAGGTAAGGTTGTCAACCATGTCAAGGTTGGACCTTCTCCAAAATGGATGCAGAACTATCTGCACTCTTATGGCATCAAGTCCATCAACAATGTTGTTGATATTTCAAACTATGTCATGATTGAAACAGGTCAGCCATTGCACTACTATGATTTGAGCAAGCTGCCTCATCATGAAATCACTGTTGTGGATGATGTGGACATGACTATGCAGGCACTGGATGGCATTGATTATGAAATCAAGAAGGGTGACCTTCTGATCACAACTGGCGGTGTACCTACAGGTATCGCTGGTATCATGGGTGGAGAAGAATCAAAGATTGATGAAAATACAACAAGCATTTTCATTGAAGCTGCAGCATTCAATGCTGTATCCATCCGTAACACAAGCCGTCGTTTAGGTCTGGCTACTGAAGCAGCATCTCATTTCATCAAGGGTCTGGAACCTCTGTCACAGATTAAGGCAGTTGATCGTTCTGTTCAGCTGCTGAGTGAACTGGCTGATGCGTCTGGTTTTGAAGCCAATGTGATGGTCGGTACAATTGATGAATCTGTCAAGACTGTAACTGAAACACTGACTCACTGCAATACACTGCTGGGTACAGATTTTGCGATGGAAGATGTACTGAAGGTACTGAGTGAATTGAACCTGAATCCTGTACAGGATGGGGATAGCTTCACATGCACAATTCCTTCTTATCGTACAGATTTAAACATCCGTGAAGACATCGATGAAGAAATCATCCGTATGCTGGGCTATGATGGTCTGAAAAAGACTCTTCCTACAATGGAAGCAACAGTAGGTGAACTGACTCCAGTACAGAAAGCTCGTCGTACAGTACGTGCAACTCTTTCTGGTATGGGGCTGTCTGAAACTGTGACTTATACACTGGTATCGAAGAATGCGATTGATCACGCTGTGATGCCATTTGGTGCAGCAGTTGAACTGGCTAGCCCAATGAGTGAAGAACGTCGTTATGTACGTACTTCTCTGATGCCTAAGATGATGGAATGTCTGTCTCATAACACAGCTCATAAGAATGAAAACATCAATCTGTTTGAAATCAGTGCAGTTTATGCACAGGATGCAGTGCAGGAACGTGTTGGTATCGTGATGAGCGGAAGTCTGCAGAACTCTAAACTCCATGGATTCAATGTGGTTTCTGTTTTCTATAGTCTCAAGGGTGTACTTGAAGCACTTCTGAAACAGTTGGGGATCACTTCAAATCGCCTGTCTTACAAAGAAAATACAATGAACACAGTGGATTTCCATCCATATCGTTCTGCTGGAATCTATCTGGGCAAAGATCTTTTGGGTATCATGGGCGAAGTTCATCCAAGCCTGATCAAGGAACTGGGTCTTCCTAAGGGGGCTGTTTATGCAGAAATTCGTCTTGATCTTTTGATGAATGTGAAGCTGACAAAAGTGAAGTTCAAACCAATTGCGAAATATCCAAGTGTAAAACGTGATATCGCTCTAGTCTGCAGCACAAGTGTAAAGGCTGCTGATTTGAGTGCTGCCATTTCAAAGGCTGGCAAAGCTCTGGTCAAGAACATTGAAGTGTTCGATGTCTATGAAGGTGAACATGTAGAAAAGGGTTACAAGTCTGTTGCGCTTTCTATCGTTTATCAGGCTGATGATCACACTTTGACTGAACAGGAAATCACAACTGTTCATACAAATATCCTGAATGCACTTGAAAAACAGTGCAATGCAGTACTGAGAGGTTAATGAATTAAGCTGAGATGAAAATCTCAGCTTTTTCTTTGGAATCTGTTATAAAATGGTTTATAATTTAAATATACGCAAGGAGAAATACTATGCTTGAAAATGGAAAAATTTTAATTGGTAAAGGGGATAAAGCTGTTTATCTTGAACCGTCTATGGCTAATCGTCATGGTTTGATTGCTGGAGCTACAGGAACTGGTAAGACAGTAACATTGAAAGTGCTGGCTGAAGCGTTCTCAGATCTGGGAGTGCCTGTGTTTATGGCAGATGTCAAAGGAGATCTGGCTGGAACATGCAAAAAAGGCGATGCAAGTGAAAATGTCATGGGTCGAGTTGAAAAACTTGGACTTGAAGGATTTGAACTGAAAGGCTATCCTGTTCGTTTCTTTGATGTGTTTGGAGAAAATGGACATCCTGTTCGTTCGACTATTTCTGATATGGGACCAGTTCTTTTGTCTCGTCTTCTGGAATTGACAGAAGTTCAGGAAGGCGTATTGAATATTGTTTTCCATATCGCAGATGACAACAATCTGCTTCTGATTGACTTGAAAGACCTTCGTTCTATGTTGACCTATGTTGGTGAACATGCAAAAGAATTTACGGTTGAATATGGGAACATCACAAAGCAGTCTGTCGGTGCAATCCAAAGAAAACTGCTTCAACTGGAAGATGAAGGCGGAGATCTGTTCTTTGGTGAGCCAATGATGGATATGAAGGATATGGTTTCTATGGAAGGCGATAAGGGTGTCATCAGTGTGCTGCACTGTGAAAAGCTGTATCAGAAGCCATTGCTTTATAGTACATTCCTGCTGTGGATGCTTTCTGAACTGTTTGAAAATCTGCCTGAAGTGGGTGACTGCGACAAGCCTAAGATGATTTTCTTCTTTGATGAAGCACATTTACTGTTTGATGATGCACCTAAGGCATTGATTCAGAAGATTGAACACACTGTTAAACTGATTCGTTCAAAGGGTGTTGGTGTTTATTTCATTACTCAGAATCCAATGGATATTCCTGACAGTGTTCTTTCACAGCTGAACAATCGCATTCAGCATTCATTGCGTGCTTATACGCCTGCTGAAATCAAAAATGTCAAGGCAGCTGCACAGAGTTTCAGAGAAAATCCTGCATTCAATACAGTTGAGGTGATTACTGAACTGAAGACTGGGGAAGCACTGGTTTCATGTCTTGATGAAGATGGAAAGCCATCCATCGTGGAAAAGGCAACAATCTGTCCTCCACAGTCTTATATGGGGGCAATTGATGCAGACCGCAGAAAATCAGTGATTGAATACAGCGAACTGTATGGTAAATATGAAGATGCTGTTGATAATTCAACTGCATATGAAGCACTGCAGGAAGTCTTTGAAGCAGAAAACAAAGTCAGTGCGAAGAAATCATCGACAAAGAAATCTGTTGTTGAACGTGCTGCAACCAATGCAATGAGCACATTGACTCGTGAAACAACAAAGGATCTGGTCGATTCATTCCTGTTGGGAAAAGACACATCACGTCGTCAAAGTTCAGTTCAGAAAGCTGCAAATTCAGCTATCCGTACACTTTCTGGTGAACTTGGAAAGACGCTGACTCGTGGTCTGTTTGGTATTCTGAAAGGAAGATAAGATGGACGTAAAATCCAAAATGAAAGAAGCTCTGGAAAAGAAAAAAGCAGGTCAGGGTAAAAAGACTCCAAGATCTTTTGATAAAGTGATTGGAAAGAAAAAAGATACTTCTGAATGCAGAAGAGTGAATTTTAACAAATAAGGACGGAAATTTGAATTCCGTCCTTTTTATTTGATTCTTTCGATTTTGTAGTCTGACAGTTTCTGATATGTAATCTTGTAGTCATGCAGTAAATCTGATGTTGCCTGACGGATATCATCATTGATTTCAGGATGTTTTTTATGGAAGTTTTCAACGCCCTGAATGCCCATATCAATGGCTCTTAAGGCATAATCCAGTGTTTTATCAGTATCTGCCATCTTGACTTTCATCTTTTCGAAAAATTCTGAGATCATTCCCATCATAGGGATTTCATCAGTAGGATCAGCATTCAGATGAATGATTTTTTCTGTTAAGCTTTTTTCATGTTTCTTGAAGGCATCAATGGCTTCTGTCAAAAGCTTTCTCAGTTCAAGGTCATAGGTTTCATCCAGATAAATCTTGAATGTGCTGGCTCCCATATGACATCCCTGAAGCAGTTCATTGTATTCTTGAATAAGTTCTGTTTTATCTGACATAATTTCACCTCAATGTTAGGATGGACAGAAGAATATAAAATATACAGATATTGCTAGGAAAATGATTTGTATGCAAATAAGGGGATTTATGTTATCATAATACTCATTCATTAGTAGAAAGCATCTAAAATGCTTGAGCTAATAATAGAATAGGAATTAAAAATGATGAATAAAATGAATGTTCTTTTTGTACAAGTTGCTAGGAAGCTGTTTGATTCTTATTTCTTTATGTCTTGTGCATTGTTCATGCTTTGATGTACCTAAATATGTGAACGCTCTTTTCTGCGTTTTTTGTAATGTGTGTATAGGAAATTACCTGATTTTGACATATTTGCTGGATAAGATAGTGATTTCCTTTGGTATCGTGGTTTATACTCTTCATACAGTGATACAGATTTGTTATTGTATATTATTTGACCAGAATCTATTTTTAGGAAGTGGATATATGGATTATCAGGAAATATCAAATTTGATTTTTGAGAATGATTATTTTAGTCATAGATAGAAGAAGAGGTAGTCCTCTTCTTTTCAGTTCATAAATAGGTAGAAAAGCTAGTACTGATTTGTTAAAATAAAAAAGATTGAAAGATTGAGGTCAAAGTATATGAATATATTATCTTTTCAGTTTAT
>JAZRUQ010000098.1:0-3918 GCA_045652605.1 Erysipelotrichaceae bacterium | reverse complement strand
AATCTGGCACATTCTGTGGATAAAGCTCAGCAGAGCGCTGAAGAAGCGATGCATCAGGCCAGTGTTTATGTCAGTGAACAGCTTGATAAGTTAAAGACAAATCTTCAGGCCTTAAAAGCTGAAAGAGATGCAGTAAATGCCCAGTCAGAACCTAGTGTTCAGGAAGGAGAATAGTCATGAGCGAAAACAATCACGAAAATATGACAGTTGAGGAAACTGTAGAAGAATTGAAGAAACAGATTCAGGAAATTTCAGATGAATCTGATCATGTCATTCTGCATAATGAAAATGTTCGTCCGCAGGCTGAAATGTTGAAGGAAAATGCAGTTGAATTTTTGAACAAATGCATTGATGCCATCAAAGGGACAGCTTCTGATGTCATGAAGAGCGAACAGCTGCAGAAATCTATGGCTTTTATTACTGAAAAATCAAAGACAATTGTTGAAGATACAAAAATGCGTTTGAATGTTCTTAAAAATGATCCTGAACTCAAACAAAAGGCAGAAGATGCAAAAGTTTTCTGTACTGAAACTTATGAAAAAGTTGTAGAAAATTTAAAAGAAAACATTGATAAGCTTCAGGAAAATGAACAATTCATGAACAAGTTTAACGCAATCAAAAACAAGGCTGAAGAAGTAACATCAACAGCTGTTGATTATGTGTCAAAACATGTAGATGAGTTTACATCAAAACCTGAAGTGAATGAAAAGATTGAAAAGGCAAAAGATGTAACATTGGATGTTGCAGAAAAAGCAGTAGATGCTTTAAGAAAATGGTTGCGTCCTGAAAAAGAAACGGATAAAACTGAATAACGGGAAGAGGTGTCAATATGAAGCGTGTGACAATTTATGATGTAGCTCATGAAGCTAAAGTTTCTTTAGCTACGGTTTCACGAGTAATTAACGGCAGCGATGTCGTAAAAGGCAACACTCGTCAGCGAGTTGAAGAAGCAATTGAGAAACTCGGCTATAAGCCTAATGCAATCGCACAGGGACTGGCACTGTCTAAGACTACAATGATTGCTCTGGTTATTCCGGAAGCAAGCTTTACGTACACTGGACAGATCATTAATGGTCTTCTTGATGTTGCAAAGATTGATAAGTACAATGTCATGCTTCATACGACGACTGAAGGAATTAATGAAATCAGTGATATTATTGAGAACATCATTAAGTCTCGTGTAGATGGTGTCATTATCTACAATGACCGTTTGACTGATGCTGAACTCGATCAGCTGACTCATTACAACATTCCAATTGTAATTGTCGGAAACCGCATGGTTTCTAAAACAATCAGTTCTGTTTACGTTGATATTGAAAAAGCTGTCTTTGTACTGGTGACAAAGTATCTGGAAACAGATGTTCGCGATATTGCGATCATGCAGGATAGAAAGAACAACAATCAGATTGATCTGATGATTAAGGGTGCTGAAAAAGCATTTGCGGCTAAAGGACTTGAGTTCAATAACTTTATTACAATTCCTTCTGAATTCCGTACTTCTTATCAGTATCTGTCACGTTATTTCAAAGAACATCGTCATGGTCTGATTATTGCGAATCGTGATTCTCAGGCTTTAGCGATTTTGAATGCTGCTAGAGAAAATGGAATTTCTGTACCTGATGAAATGGAAGTTGTCTGTGTAATTGATACAAAATACAACTCTATGTTCCGTCCGCAGGTATCAAGCTTTGCGATTCCTTCATATGACTTGGGTTCTGTATCCATGCGTGTCATGACTAAGATGCTTAATCATGCTCAGGAAGGCAAGGCAATTGAGCTGAGCTATCTGTTTACTCCACGTCAAACGACAAAGTAATTGACATAATCGGGTGTGAACGATATAATCACACATGTAAAAGCGAAGAAAAGAAGAGACTGCAAAATACTTCTTTAGAGAGGCTGTGTCTGGTGCAAACAGCTGTTGTGTTGCAGAGATACACCTTGGAGCTTCTTTATGAAAAGTAAAGACGAGTCATCTGCGTTAAAGATTTGAGAGTCGAAAGACTAAATTAAGGTGGTACCACGCAAAAGCGTCCTTATTGGACGCTTTTTATTTTTTACAGGAGGAAAAGAAAATGGGTATTTATGAAGAACTTGAGTGGCGAGGACTTTTAAAGGACTGCAGCTCACCTGAATTGAGAGAAAAACTGAATGCTGGAGGCATGACTTTCTATATTGGAACTGACCCAACTGGAGATTCATTGCATATTGGCCATTTTTCATCATTTTTAATCAGTAAACGTTTAAAAGATGCTGGACATCATCCAATTCTGTTAGTTGGTGGTGGAACTGGGCTGATTGGGGATCCAAAACCAGATAGTGAACGTCCAATGATCACAAAAGAAGAAGTTGATCATAATTTCAACTGTCTGAAAAATCAGGTTGAAAAACTGTTTGGTTTTGAGGTTGTCAACAACTATGATTGGTATAAGGATATTGATCTGGTTTCTTTCTTGAGAGATTATGGTAAATATTTCAATATTGGCTACATGTTGAACAAAGATATTGTACGTCGTCGTCTTGAAACAGGAATTACATATACTGAATTCTCTTATATGATTTTGCAGGCTTTGGACTTCCTTCACTTGTACGAAACAAAGAATGTTGTCATGCAGGTTGCAGGTCAGGATCAGTGGGGAAATATTACTGCTGGTATTGATTTGATTCGTCGTAAGACAGGAAAAGAAGCATATGCATTCACAATGCCTCTGTTGACAAAAGCCGACGGTTCAAAGTTTGGTAAGACAAATGGTCATGCAGTATGGCTGGATATCAACAAGACATCTGCTTATGAAATGTATCAGTTCTTCGTGAACTCTGAAGATGCTAAGGTGATTGATTATCTGAAATTCCTTACATTCCTGACTCAGGAACAGATTGCTGAACTGGAAGAAAAGAATAAGACTCAGCCACATTTAAGAGAAGCACACAAAGCATTGGCGAAGGAAGTAATTTCATTCATCCATGGAGAAGAAGCTTATAACAGTGCGGTTAAGATTGCTCAGACATTCTTTGGCGGCGATATCCGTGAATTGAGTGTTGATGAACTGAAACAGGGGGTAAAAGACTTCCCAACAACAAAGATTGAAGAGGGAACAACTCTGGTGGATGCACTGATTACTGCTAAAATCGCTTCAAGTAAACGTGAAGCACGTGAACTGATCAATGGTAATTCCATTATGGTTAACGGTGAAAAGGTAAAAGATCCTGCATTCGAATTGAAAAAAGCAGATGCATTCAATGAAGAATTGACTGTCATTAAAAAAGGAAAGAAAAACTGGTTCGTTTTGAATTTCTAAAATGAAAAGCACTTATAAAAGTGCTTTTTTTTATCTTCTTGCATAGATTGTATTGAGGTGATCTTTTGAAGATTGGTGTGTTCATCGCAGATGAACGAATGATTCATCTTTGTGATTTTTTAAAATATGATGCAGAAATCATATTCATCAATGAAAATGATTCAATATTAGAACTAAATCGAATTGCAGAAATACTTGATGTGCTTGTTTTTCCTGCATGGGGAATTGATGAAACGGGCTTTGTCAGAATGAAACAGAGAGGATTGTATGTCTTAGAGATGCTTGCCCATCTCAAAAATAATTGTGTCATTTTTTCTGGACAGGAAAATACTTTGTTTAAACAATTGAAACAGAAGGAATATTGTTGGTTAAAAGATGAAGAGGTTGTCGTCAAGAATGCTGAACTAACTGCACAAGGAGTTTTGGGACATTTGTTATTGTATTCAAATCATTCAATTGACCAGATGAAGCTTGATATTATTGGTACTGGACGATGTGCCAGCGCATGTGCTGAATACTTTGATTCAATGAATATTTCATATCGGATGGTAAGCAGAAAAACAAAGGATAGTCCAGGCTGTCTTTGTCTTGATACATGGAAAATTTCAAATCCAAATGA
>JAZRUQ010000097.1:0-4283 GCA_045652605.1 Erysipelotrichaceae bacterium | reverse complement strand
ATCGCAGGAACTGGAAACATAATCAACAGCCAAAGTGGAAAGATGACATTATATAGACGAATCTGTTTCATCAGTTTTCCAGTCTTCTCTTGCATTCTTTCATGCGTTTGGTCAACTCACGACGATAAATGGTGCTTCCTGCCCCAAAGTCAATCGCATAACCAGCACGTGTCTCCAAGATACGGGAAGCCCCCAGAGTTTTAAACTGATTGTAGTCAATCAGATTTGTGTCATACACCTGTACATACAGACGGAATGGAGAAGAGTTCACCATCTTGATGTTTTCAATACCGCCTACCGCAACAGAGAAACCATCAATCTTCTTTCGTGTCAAACCTGTATTGAACAAATCCAGTGCCAGGAAATAGTAATATACTTTTGTCATGACAAAGTACAGTACAAAACAGATTGCCCCTAGAGTCATAATCCCCATGATCGTCTGATAAGCATTGATGTTGCGAACATACACCAGAAGATCAAACAGATTACCTGGCATTGCCGCAGCAGTCTTTCCCGCAAAGGCAAATCCCAGATTCAGATTCATCGCCTGACACACCCCAAAGATAACACCTGTTATAAAAATATGCATCGCAAACAGAAGCGGAGCAGTCACTGCCAGCATGATTTCAAGCGGCAGAATCACTCCTGTCAGCATCGATACCAGAAGGGCAATCAGAAACAGCATGCGAACACGACGTTTCTCAATCTTATCTGTAAAGGTTGTATACAATGCCAGAAGCATCCCTGGAATCGCAAACAGATTCAGTACATAATACGGTGTAATAAAACGGCCAAATCCTGAAGGATACAGATTTCGAGCAGCCTGAGCAACCCAGACAGCTACATCACCCGCATAACTTGTTCCTGTCATATCCAGCCATGTACCACCCATTTCAGTGAACCAGAAAGTATAACGTATAATACCTCCCAGATTCAGTGTTGACAGCACTCGGTCAAAGACTCCATACACCAGCATATTGATCGGATTGGAAATATCCGACGCAATAAACTTGAAGATACCATACAGACCTTCAATCAGAATCGGCCATCCCACAGAGAACACAACACCTAAAATCAGTGAATAGAATCCAGAAAGAATCAGTGCATACGTATCACGGTCAATAAATGAAAACAGACCATAACGCAGCTTTCCACGGCTCTGCTGATAGGCAAGACGTGAAACCAGTGCAACACTGACAGCCCCCACCAGGCCGGTCTGAAGCGGATACTGTGTCAATCCACTTAATCCCTTGATGGACGATGTATTCAATGAAAGTCCCAAAATACTGTCATAAGCTGCAGAAGCCAGATTCTGCGGTGCCATAAACATCGTCACAACCAGAAATACAACATATCCCAGCAGGCCTGATACAATACCCACACCCTGTCCATTTCTTCTTGTCAGCATCTTCAGCATCACAAAGAACGGAAAGTTGATCACAATAAAGTTACCTACTGTTTTCAACATGTGGGCCACAATTCCAAGTGTTGAATCATTGATTGTAAAAAAGACACTGGTATTTGGGTTCAGCACCAGAGAACTTAACGCAATAAACACAATTCCCACAAACAGAAGCTTCAGTGGAAATAAAAAGATTTCAAGCAGAGAATGCCATCTGCGCATACTCATCACCTCTTTTTCTATGATACCATAAAAATCAGCTCTTCAAAACTCATTTATCAAGGCTTTTGTTGGAGTTCACTATGATTTCGTCTATAATAAAAGTAGAATTTTGGAGGTATCCTTATGCATATTAAAGTTGCTCAAACACAATCTGACTTTTTTCAGATTGTCCGTATACGTGCAGAAGTCTTCATTCGTGAACAGAATGTAGACTCTGAAATCGAAATGGATATCAAAGATGACACTGCAATTCATTGTCTTGCAACATTAAACAATGAACCTGCAGGTTGTCTTAGAATCCTGATGAATGATGATGGTGTTACTGTCGGTCGTGTTGCAGTACTGAAGCCTTATCGTCGAATGAAAATCGGCAAAGCGATGATGGAATTTGTTGAAACACTTCCTGAAGTCAAAGAAAAAGGGAAAATCGCAGTTCATGCACAGCTGACCGCAAGAGATTTCTATCTGAATTGTGGTTTTCATGAAGTCAGTGACATCTATGAAGAAGCCAATATTCTTCATGTATCCATGGAAAAAGAAATCTAAGGTGATATCATGCATATTAATCATGAAATTGAATTCAAGACATTGATTGCAGAAGATGTGTTTCAGCAGATGATTCAGGATTATCCTGATGCTGAAGTCCATGATCAGGCCAACACCTATTATGAATCCACTTCATGCAATATGAAAGAAATGGGCTTTGCGATGCGCATTCGTGACCTGGATGGAAAACACCTGTTCACAATGAAACAGAAGGCAGCACAAGGACATCAGGAATATGAAATCTTTTTAGACGACAACTCACCTGAAGCTCTCAATCACCCTGAGCTTGCACAGCTTTTCAGTCAATTTCAGATCACTGGACCTTTTATCATCATGGGATCACTTCATACAGTACGCAGAAGCATTCATCTGAATTATGGTGAACTCTGTCTGGATGAAAATGAATACTGTGGCATTAAGGACTATGAAATTGAATTTGAAATTGACATTGAGCATCAATCTGAAGCTCAAACAGAATTCGAAGAACTCCTGCATCGCTATAACATCACTTATCAACAAGCGAAACCTAAACGCACACGCTGTTTACTCAAAATGAAAGAAGGTCACTAAATGAAAAAAGTAGCTGTATTCTTAGCACCAGGATTTGAAGAATGTGAAGCATTAATGACAGTTGATCTGCTTCGCAGAGCTCAACTGGATACAACCATGTATTCCATACACAATACAAATGAAGTTATTGGATCTCACAACATTACAGTCAAAGCAGACAAAAAACTGAATGAACTGAATGAACTGTTTGATTGTGTTATCCTGCCCGGAGGAATGCCTGGTACAAAGCATCTGATGGAATCGAAAGCTGTCAATGAACTTGTCGTTGAGCATTTCAATCAGAACAGGCTGGTTGCCGCAATCTGTGCAGCTCCATCTGTTTTAGGTGAACTTCAGCTGCTTCAAGGAAAGAAAGCAACCTGTTTCCCAGGATTTGAAGACCAGTTGCATGGTGCAGAAGTACTCAGTCAGAAAGCTGTTACTGATGGCAACATCATCACTGCCAAAGGATTAGGTGCTGCAGTTGAATTCGCTCATGCAATTATTTCTTATCTCATCAATCAGGAAACCGCTGATCAAGTTGTAAAAACGATTCAATACTAAGAAAAAGCCGCATTGCGGCTTTTGTGTTATTTCACTGAACTAGTTACTTTCAGCTGATAAGATACATTATCTTTTGTTAAAATCAGCAGGTAATCTCCTTCTGTCGGCATTTCAGTCAACACCATATCACTTCCATCGACAATGACTGTAAATCCTAACGCAAATGGATCAAATCCTACAGATTTCAGATAAGCCAGATCATAAATTGCTGTTTCTCCCTTAGGACATGTCACAACATATTGATCAGTTTCAACCTGAAGTGGTGTCAATATTTCATAATCTGAGATTTCAATTACCCAATCCATATTCATGACATACTGATGAATCAGACCAACAGAACCTTCAGGACCAGTCTTTTGACCATCTGCTAAACGAAGGACATTGCCCTGCTCAGTAATCTCATGACGATTGTCCTGATTGTCTGTATATGTAATACGATAAGCTAAAGCACCGGATCCTGATACTTCATCAAACTTCTCATAAACCTTCATCTGTTTCAGATGATTCATGAAAGCATCAATTTCTTCATCTTTGAATTCAATCGTAATTGTATCGACCGTTGTCTCAATACGAAGTGTAACTTCCTTAATAGATTCTGGAAGTTTTTCACCTAAATTCAGTACAGGATTTTCATCTTTTGTCACAACATCAGGTGTTGGAGTTGGTGGAACTGAATCATTCTGATCTTTTTTACCACATCCACAAAGCATCAACCCACATAATAAAACTACAAAATATCTTTTCATAACCATCATCTCCTTCTATGCACATCATATCATATTCACTGAAAAAACATAGTAAAGTGATTAAAATTTCATCATTTCATGAAATAAACGGTGATTTCTCACCGTTTATTGATTTAAATACTTAAAATATTCTTCCTTTGTCATAGCTGGTTTAAAGCTATTCACAACACGTTTCACTTTATCTGGATGACTCATCAAATCAATGACCGTCATCGCTGTTACTTTAGCTGATTCAATGTAGAGACGCTGTTCAT
>JAZRUQ010000096.1:0-11902 GCA_045652605.1 Erysipelotrichaceae bacterium | reverse complement strand
ACATTCCGTCTGAAATGCAACCTGGTAGGTGCTGTTATTCCTGATTTGACTACAATTAATGAAGAAGTAGTTATCGTTGCGCATGACTTGACTCCTTCTGATACAGCTCAGCTGAATAAAGAATTTACACTTGGTTTTGCAACTGCAATCGGTGGCAGAACAAGCCACTCTGCAATCATGGCTCGCAGCCTTGAAATTCCTGCAGTAGTAGGATGCGCTGGTCTGCTTGAAGCTGCTAAGCATGGCGATATGATGGTTCTGGATGCAATTGATGGTAAAGTTATCCTGAATCCAACTGAAGCAGAAGTTGCAGAATACACAGAAAAGAAAGCTGCATTCCTGGCTGAAAAAGAAGCTCTGAAAGTCCTGCTGGATGCTAAGAGCGAAACAACTGACGGTCATGAAGTTGAACTGGCTGGTAACATCGGTACACCAAAGGATGTTGCAGGTGTTCTCTCTAATGGCGGTGAAGGTGTAGGTCTGTACCGTACAGAATTCCTGTATATGGATTCAGAAAATGATTTCCCATCTGAAGAAGAACAGTATGAAGCTTATGCAACAGTACTGAAAGACATGAACGGCAAGAAGGTTGTTGTTCGTACACTGGATATCGGTGGAGACAAGACTCTGAACTACTTCACATTCCCTGAAGAAATGAACCCATTCCTGGGCTACCGTGCAATTCGTCTGTGCCTGGACCGTACTGATATCTTCAGAACTCAGCTGCGTGCTTTGATTCGTGCATCTGTTCACGGTAAACTGTGCATCATGTTCCCAATGATCGCAACAGTACAGGAATTCTGCGATGCTAAGGCTATTTTCGAAGAAGAAAAGGCTAAGCTGGTTGCAGAAGGTGTTGAAGTATCTGACAACATCGAAGTTGGTATGATGGTTGAAATTCCTGCAGCAGCTGTTCTGGCTGATCAGTTTGCTAAATACGCTGACTTCTTCTCAATCGGTACAAATGACCTGATTCAGTACTCTATGGCTGCTGACCGTATGTCTGAAAAGGTTGCTTACCTGTATCAGCCTTTGAACCCATCAATTCTGCGTCTGGTTAAGATGACAATTGAAGGTGCTCATAAGGAAGGTAAATGGGTTGGTATGTGCGGTGAAATGGCTGGCGATGAAATGGCTGCTCCGCTGCAGCTCGGTCTTGGATTGGATGAATTCTCAATGTCTGCTACATCAATCCTGCGCACTAGAAAACTGATTCGCTCTCTGTCTTACGCAGATATGAAGGAACTGGCTGCTAAAGCGGTTGCTTGCGATAAAGAACAGGAAGTTGTTGAACTGGTTAAAAGCGTTCTGAAATAAGAACTTTACAGGGTGTTGACAAACAACACCCTTTCACTTTCAAGGAGATTATATGAAAAAAGTAATGTTTATCTCATCTACTGGTGGTCATTTGACTGAATTGCTTCAGTTGAAGCCTTTGTTTGAGAAATGTGAGTATACAATTGTTACTGAAAAGACAAAATCGAATCAGAATCTGATTGATCAGTATCCGGATCATGTTTATTATCTGGCTTACGGCACAAAGCAGCATCTGTTCAAGTACTTGTTTATTTTTGCGTACAATATCATCGTATCTTTTTTCATCTTCTTGAAAGTGAAACCTGATGCGATTGTGACAACAGGAACACATACGGCTGTGCCGATGTGTTACATTGCCCACTTTTTAAAGAAAAAAGTTGTATTTATTGAGACTTTTGCAAATTCAAAAACACCGACTCAGGCAGGTCGACTGGTTTATCCGATTGCTGATTTGTTTGTTGTTCAGTGGGAAAGCATGCTGGAACATTATCCTAATGCAGTATATGGAGGGTGGATTTTCTAATGATACTTGTTGTACTTGGAACTCAGGACAAGCGTTTTGAACGTCTTCTGAAAGTTGTTGAAGAGGCTATTGATCAGGGTGTGATCAAAGAAGAAGTAATGGTACAGGCGGGTTGTACAGTCTATGAGTGCAGTAAAATGAATGTTGTTGATTATGTGGACATGACAACATTTGAACAGTGGATGAAAGATTGTCGTCTTTTGATTACTCATGGTGGTGTTGGAACAATCATGTCTGCACTTCGAAATAAAAAACCGGTGATTGCTTGTGCTCGTCTTGCAAAATATGCTGAACATCACAATGATCACCAGTGTGAAATTATTGAAACTTTTTACGAGAAAGGGTATCTGATTCCTTTGAGAGATGGTCAGTCTTTAAAAGAAGCTCTTTCTGCGGCAGAAAGCTTTGTGGTTCCTGAGGTGGAATCAAACAATCATAAAATGATTGAGTTGTTATCGAATTATCTTGAACTTTAAATTATCTAAATAAAATAGAAAGGAGAAACAGGATGAGAGAATATGAACATCGTTTAAAAAAACATATGCATTTTCAGTTTAATCTGATTGGTTTTGCCTTTTTATGTTTATGTGCTGTTGGTGCGGCAGGTCATTTTTTCAAAGATGCTGTATGGATGATGTATCAGGATGTCATAGATATATTTGCCTATGGCTTTGTTGATAATCTGTATCAGATTGCGATTAAGCTTATTCAGTCTTTTGTTCCATTTTTTCTGGTTTCATTTCTTTTAAAGATTAAAAATCGTCAAATCTGGTCTAAAGCTAAAATAAAACCATTGAATCAGTTTGCATTGATTTTTCTAGGGCTGGCTGTTTATTTGATTCTTAGTGCTGCAACCAGTGGGTTGATTACTCTTTTGACTTCTAAAAATGTCGGTGTTGCATCAATTCCAAGTTCACTTGTTTCTAACTTTCTGGAAGTGCAATGGACATATCTGTTTTATGTCATTGTGTTGTGTCCGCTTGCGGAAGAATATATCTATCGTGGAGTAGTTCTTCAGTGTTTTGCGCGATATGGGAATCGTTTTGCGATTGTTGCATCGTCATTTTTGTTTGCATTGTCTTTTGGACGTTTGCAGACGGCTTTGCCAGGGTTCTTTTTAGGTATGTTTCTGTCAGTGATTGCATTGTACTATCAATCCATTCGACCAGTGCTTTGGATTCGAATTGGAGTTGCGGTTCTTTCTGTTGCGGAAATGCTGATTCCTTTGTCTCAAGTATGGATTTTTGGAATCATCTGTTTAGTATCTTATGGAATTTCTTTAGTTTTCCTGTTTGTCAATCGTTATAACCGTCTGGTTTTGAAATCAGATGCGGATGAGATGTTATCGGCAAAAATGTTCTGTTCTTCAGCACTGCTTGTTATAGCGTGTGTTGTCATGATTGCATTAACGTATAGTCTTCCACTTCGCCAATGGATTGAACATTTGATCAGCAAGGTGATATGAATATGGATTTAGCTGTGCTTCACTGGATACAGGACGTTATTTTCCATCCAGTTATCATTGACCTGTTTAAATTGATCACTTTGACAGGTGATGGAGGTTGTTTGTGGTTAGCTCTTTCTTTGATTTTATTTCTTAAAGGAGAGCGTAAGAAAGCTTTGTTTCTATTGCTTACTTTAGGCTTGACTTCACTTGTTGTGAATCAGGGAATTAAGTTGATTGTGTTGCGTGATCGTCCATTTATCGCTGATCCGACGTTAATTCCTCGTATTGCTCCACCGACATCAACATCGTTTCCTTCAGGACATTCAGCGACTTCGATGTGCTGTGCATTTTATCTGTTTCTAACCGATAAAAACTGGTTTGGTAAAGTCTCATTTGTCTGGGGAATTCTGATTTGTCTTTCACGTCTGATATTGCTTGTTCATTATCCAACTGATGTAATGTGTGGTGCTTTGATTGGTATGATGATTGGTTTTCTGATGTTTAAGATAAAAGATAAAGTTCAAATCAAAAAGACTGTTTAGCAGTCTTTTTTAATCTATTCAGAAAATTTGACTTGATTTTAACGTCGAAGTGCGGTATTATTATTAGGCAATCCCTGGATGGCGAAATTGGTAGACGCAAACGACTCAAAATCGTTCGGTAGTGATACCATGTCGGTTCGAGTCCGACTCTAGGGACCATTTAAAAACGAAAGACCTGCAAAGGTCTTTTTTCTTTTTTTGCTGGTTTGTGATATAATAGTGACTTAGAAAAGAGTGTGAATGCTGTGAAAAATAGTTTCGGGAAAATTCTGTTTTTAGCGATTTTCCTTTCTATCTTTGGGTTTGGTAGTATCATTTGGCCAATCTTTGTGTTTGGTCTTGTTTTCTCTGTACTTACCGATGGGAAAGGAAAAAAGACAGCTGCATCTAAATCAAATAATAAAACTAAGAAAACAGAAGACAATCAGAAAGCTGTATCAGCATTGAGACAATATTTTGAAACGAATACATCACTTCAGTTTGAAGGCGGTCTTGTCCTAAAGAAAGAAAACAATCAGCTTTCTTTTTTGGATAACCTTGTTTTGTATCTGGATGATGATCAGATTGCGACATTGGATGAATTTAAAAAGACATATCCATCTACATACAATGATCTTTTGCAGCAGTGTCTGGTTTTGATTGAATCAGGTCAGGTTCAGCCTGCCAAAGAAACGAAAAAAGAAACACCAACCAGTATTGAACATTATATTGAATTGTTGAATGCTCAGAATCTGGATATTGATAATGAAGAAGTTTCAAATGGGCTTTATGAAGTATGTGCTTATTTGAAACAGATTGATTTGGTTGTCAAGCAGTTTCCGCAATCACAGGAAAAGACAGCTAAATTGACACGTTACTATCTGCCGATTCTACTGGAAATTCTTGATTCCTATAAGCAGCTGGATAAATCAGTGCGCAATCATGAGGAATTTCAGAAGACACATCAGCGTTTGTTGAAAACGATTCTTTTGATTAATGAAGCGTTGAAGACCATTATTACTTCTTTGACACAGGAATACTTCATGGATTTGTCTGCGGATATGACGACTTTGGAAACATTGCTGAAAAAAGATGGACTGGTAAAGGAAGGTTCTTTAAGTGATATGAGAAAGCAGGTGAGTGTCCGTGAGTAACAAAGACAACATGGATTTGTTTGATCAGCTGTTTTCACAGCTGGAGGATAATCAGCAGTCTCTTGCAGATTTTGGAGCTGCAGTAAAAGACAGGATGAATGAAGCTGCAAAGAAAAAAGGCTATAATACCTTTGCAGATATGATTTCTTCTGAAATTTCCAGCAGCATCACCAAAGAGAAGACAATGAAACCGTCTGTTGATACAACTCAGATTGAAAAAGAAGGAATTTCACGCTACGAATACATGATACAGGCACTTCAAAGTGTTACCTATGAACCTAAATATCAAGGATATTACGAAGCAGGTCATCGTATGTGTATTGATCAAAATGTTGAAAAAATCAGACAAAATTCACATCAGCTCTGCACAGTGGAAAAGAGTATAAAACAGGATATAAAAGAATATGCAAAACTTGTCAAAAAGAATCAGGATGATGCGTTTACTCAGGGCTATTATGATGCTTTGCTGCTGTTGGGAAGCAGTCTGACACGTTCTAAAAAAGCCAGAATGAAGGAAATCAAAAAAATAGTGATGAACATGAAGGAGAAGGGACAATGAGAAACACAGAAAAAGAGAAACTGATGGAAGCTGTGTTTGGTAAGAATGCCAAGCGTCGTACCTTTAATGCGAATGATTTCGTGTCAGGCAATACATCTGATTTGAATATGATACTGAAAAAACAGTCAGATCAGATCAATGAAATGATGAGGGAATCTTCTTTTACACAGGAAGATTATGAAAAACTGAAAAGGGAAATCGAACAGGATTTTGGTGTATCACTTGATGAGAATCAGAGTATTGTTCCACTTACAAAGAAACTGCTGATGAACAATCAGGAGGCTGAAACACTGGCTGCTGAAGTGAAAAATGAATTCAGTGGACAAGATGTGTTTGTAGATACATTGTGTGATGCCTTGCGTAAACCATTTCTGCTTAAACTCAATCAGTCTGGACCATTATTCAAAATCTGTTTGTGCGGTCATCCCTATACAGGCAAGAAAGAGATTCTGAACCAGTTTCTGACTAAAATGAGCGAATCTGGTTATCTGAATGCAAAGAAAGCAGGGGAAATTGATTTAGCACGTTACAATGCGATGGAGCTGGATACGTTGTTTGTACAGGATGTTTATGCAGCTTTAAACAGAGGAGATGTTGTAGTGTTTAACAATGTTCATCTGATTGAACCTGCAGCTTTATCTTGCCTTCAGAATATCCTGAATGATGGAAAACTTCTGTTAAAAAAACGTTATCTCAGCAACAAAGGGCAGCTTCAGGAAACAGGTAGTACATTAACCTCAAATGCAATCGATACACTTAGTTTTGAGGGTAAAGGAATTGTCGTGTGTGGTGATGTCCCATTGAACAAGCTCAGAGATCTTGTTGGAATGAATCTGATGAAATGTTTTGATGATATTATTGAAACTTCGGAATTCACTTCAGAAAGTCTAAGAAATGCTGCAGAGAAGAAACTGGAAGCTTTAAAGGAAAAGTGTGAAGGGTTGAATCTGCTGGTTGAAATAGATGAAACCTGTGTAATCAAACTGGTGAACGATTATCGTAAGGAAACTGGTCTTAAAGGTATGGATGATCAGATTGAACGCTGGTTGAAGGCTTTGCTTCAGCTGAAAATAGATCAGCAGCTTGAAAACGTTGCTTCATTGACACTTTGCGTCACACAGAACGAAGTTCAGGTTATTTTGAATCAGACGACATCGGACTTACTCAAAAATGAAAATGATGTCAGTGCTTCTATGGAACAGCAGGTTCTTGATGAGCTGAATGAAATTTTAGGGCTTGATGAAATAAAACAATATGTTCTTTCTTTGAAGGATCATTATCGAATTCAGAAACTTAGAGCTCAGCGTGGAATGAAAACCAATGCCGTGTCCATGCACATGATTTTTACAGGAAATCCAGGAACGGGGAAAACAACGATTGCGCGTATCATTTCGCGTTATCTGAAGGCAATTGGTATTTTAAGCAGTGGTCAGCTGATTGAAGTGACTCGTGCTGACCTGGTAGGTCGTTATGTGGGACATACTGCACCTCAATGTGAAAAAGTAATAGAATCTGCATTGGGTGGCGTGCTGTTTATTGATGAAGCGTACTCATTGTATCGTGGTAAAGATGACAGCTTTGGTTTAGAAGCGATTGATGCTTTAGTAAAAGGGATTGAAGATCATCGTGATCATCTTCTGGTGATACTGGCAGGATATACAAAGGAGATGCAGGAGTTTCTTACCAGCAATTCAGGGTTGAAGTCACGTTTTCCAAATGTGATTGAATTCCCTGATTATACAGCTGAACAGCTTCTGGAAATCACCAAGAGTATTGCCCGTTCTAAACAGTATGTGCTTCATGCTGAGTGTGATCAGATGCTTCTTGAATATTATGAGGAAGTACAGAGTAATCATGCTCAGATGGCCGGAAATGGACGTCTGGCAAGAAATCTTGTCGAAGCAGCTATCTTGAAACAATCGGGGCGTTGTCTTGAAGATGAAAGTGCAGCGCTGGATGAATTAAGAGCTGAAGACTTTGAATTGAAAGAGGTGATCTGATGCCCGTAAAGACAAAAACAGTAATAAGCAAGTCTCCAGTACCGATTTATCTGGGAGCAGGAATCTTCTTTCTGTTTTCCTTGATATTACCGATGTATAAAATGAGTTCAATCCTGATTGGTCTGGGATTATCACTTCTGGCAATCTTTGTCACAAGAAAAATGAATCTGTTTCAAGACATCGTAGAAACAGTTTCTTATGAAGAACCTGAATTCTTTGCGTCGAAGGAAATTGAAGAAATTGTCCTTGAAGGCAGAAAGATGAAAGAACAGATGATTCTTCTGGATAATAAAATCAAAGATGAAGAAGTAAGTGCATTGATTGTGAAGATTGAAAGGACTCATCAGGCTATCCTGGATGTTATCCAGAAACAGCCTGAATCTGTACAGTCAATCCGAAAATACATGAAATACTACGTACCTTCTATTCTGGAATTGCTGAGCCATTACAATGAACTTGAGCATTCAGAATTGACAGGTAAAAATGCTGAAACAGGAAGACAGAAGATCAAGCAGCTTCTTGAAACAGCAGATCAAGCATTTAAGAAACAGCTGGACTCTTTGATGGATAGTAAAATGCTGGATATTGCAGTTGAATCAAGAGTACTGGAAGATTTAATGAGAAAAGAAGGGCTTCTGGAAAAGAAGTAAGGAGAAAAGATTATGGCAGAAACAAATAAAATTACATTGACATTGGAACCAAACAAAGAAGAAGAGACTCCAGTTGTGGAAGAAGAAAAAATTGTTGTTCCAATTGAAATCAGTGATAAAGATCTGACGGAAGAAGAAAAGAAGATGGTTGAAGAATTCTCTAAGACAATCGATATTACTTCCAACAACATCATTCTGACTTATGGTGCAGAAGCACAGAAAAAGATTTCTGATTTTTCAGACAGTGCTTTATCCAAAGTAAAGACTAAAGATCTGGGCAGTGTTGGCGACATGATTGCCGATCTGGTTGTTGAACTGAAAGGATTTGATGCTTCAGAAACAGAAGAAAAAGGCTTCTTTGGACTGTTTAAAAAGACTTCCAATAAGATTACTTCATTGAAGGCTCGTTATGATGCAGCCGAAGTCAATGTCAATAAAATCTGTGAACAACTGGAAGAACATCAGATTGTCCTGCTGAAAGACATTGCAATGCTGGATGAACTGTATGAAAGAAATCTGTTGAACTTCAAGGAACTGACAATGTACATTCTGGCAGGGAAAAGAAAGCTGGAAGAAGTCCGCAATGGTGAGTTGAAGGAAATGATTGCCAAAGCTCAGAGAACAGGACTTGCAGAAGATTCTCAGGCTGCCAACGATCTGGCAAATCAGTGTGATCGTTTTGAAAAGAAGCTTCATGATCTTCAGCTGACTCGCATGATTTCTGTTCAGATGGGTCCACAGATTCGTCTTGTTCAGAACAATGACACATTGATGACTGAAAAAATCCAGTCCACATTGGTCAATACAATTCCTCTTTGGAAGTCTCAGATGGTTCTGGCTCTTGGCTTAAACCATTCTAAGGAAGCAATGGAAGCTCAGCGTGAAGTGACTCAGATGACAAATACACTGCTGAAGAAGAATGCAGAAGCTTTGAAGATGGCTACAATTGAAACTGCAAAAGAATCTGAACGTGGTGTTGTCGAAATTGAAACTCTGCAGTACACAAACCAGAGTCTGATTGAAACACTGGAAGAAGTGGCTCAGATTCAGGCAGAAGGACGTCAGAAACGTCAGGCTGCAGAAGCTGAACTGGCACGTATTGAAGGGGAACTTAAGGATAAACTGCTTGATATTCGTCAATAGGAAGGATGAACCTGATGAAACAACTGCAAAAAAATTCTGTGGCTTCACTCATCTTTGTGGTGGTTGTGGTTCTTTCCATTTTGATGAGTGGTCATATCAAATTAAATCATGAAGCACAGAAAGTACTGGATATCTTTTATGAAGGTGAAAGAAATGACGGGCTTTCCATATACAGTGATTTGGATGATTTAACCAAGTGCACAAGAGATATTATCTCTTTAACACAGAAAGTGGTTGATCCTGCAGCAGAGGAACTTGTGCTTTTAAACAAAGGCGTAGCAGCAATGCAAAGTGCTGATGATCCAGCTGAATATTATGATGCATACAGTGCCATTGTTGATGTCATAGATGATGTCAGTGCTCTGTTTGTGCTGTATTGTGAAGATGATGATTTGGCACTGATGTTTGAAGACTATGCAGCGATTTTTGCCTCTAAGATGAATACAATCGGTTATGATCCATATAATCGTTATGTGCGTGAGTATGAGAAAATTCTGAATCAGTTTCCTGCGAAGCTGATTGCTGAACTGACTTTTGTACAGGAGGTGAAGCCTTTTGAATAAATGGATAAAACGTTTTATCTTATCATGGTTTCTTCTGGCCATGTGCATCTGTCCAGTATCAGCTTATGTTGAAATCGTAGAACAGGATGATTCCTACTTTGTTACAGATGATGCAAAAGTTCTGGACAGTGCTATGGAAGATTATCTGGTTTCAAAGAATCAGGTATTGAATGAAACCAGTGGTGCTGCAATTGTTGTGGTGACAGTAAGGCTGCTGAATTCCGATATTAAGGATTATGCTTACACAATTTTTAATGAATGGCAGCTTGGTGATGAAACATTGAACAATGGCATTCTTTTGTTGATTTCAAGTGGCGATGAAGATTATTACTGCATGGTTGGAAGAGGTTTGGAGACAAGCTTGGGTGCAGATGAAATCGGAGATATTCTTTATGAATATCTTGAACCTGATTTTGCCAAAGGGGATATCCAGACAGGTGTAAGAAAAGTCTTTGATGCGTTGTATCAGCGATGTGTTTATCTGTACAATGTACAGGAAAACACAACACACTCCACTTCATCAAATGAATTCTTTGGTTCATTGAGTTCGTTCTTTACGATGCTGGAGATCGTGTTTACAATGTTTGTTGTGGTCACTATTCTGGTTGTGATTTTCAGTGTTCTTGTAAGACGCAGAACAGTCCGCAGAAGAGTTGTTCCCCCGATTGTGATTACTCCACCAATTTATCATCATCACCCGACAGTTCATCATCGACCATCTTCACATCATATGCCAAATCGTCCGATTAATCATACACCGTATCGTTCAGGCGGCATGTCATCAAGACCATCCTCTTCGATGTCATCAAGTTTTCGACCAAGCACTTCTTCACGACCATCTTCTTCGTTTAGACCACGCAGTGGTGGTTCAACTCGCGGAGCAGGTGCTGGAAGACGCAGATAAAAAAACAACCAGAAATGCAGATAACATTTCTGGTTTTTATTTTATCGTATGATTTTATAGACTTCATTGATACCATCCAGTAAATCCAGTGCGCTGAAAACCGGATCGGCAACCAATGAAACATCTGCAGCTTTTCCATGCAGCCAGACAGCCATGCATGAAGCAATGAAGGGGTCAAGGTTCTGGGCACAGAAACCACCAATCAGTCCTGCTAAAACATCACCAGATCCTGCTTTGGCAAGGTTCTGATGTCCTGTCTGATTGACATACATGCGCCCGTCATAAGAAACGACCAGGGTATTTGCCCCCTTTAAAACCAGTGTCACACCATGTTCCTTTGCGAACTGTTTGGCTATATTCACTTTGTCTTTAAGGACTTCTTTGGCACTAATTTTTGACAATGAAGCAAATTCTCCAAGATGAGGAGTTAAAATCACTTCACTTCTTGCACCATCTAACACATGCAGGTGATCACTGAGGACACGCAGCCCATAAGCATCAACGACACATGGCAATGTCAAATCTTCCAGCAATGTCAAAAGAATATTTTCAAAATCTTCCATGCGATCACACCCGCAGCCAATCACAACACTGTCAATTTTATCGGATAATGTGTTGATTTCATGCGTTGAATGGGTCACGGTCACTGGGAACTTCTGCGTCATCTGCGATAAGACCTGATCGTCACTGGCAAGATGCAGATAACCGATTCCGCTTTTCCAGGCACCTAAACTGCATAAGATTGCAGCACCCGCAGTATTTGGACTTCCTGCAACGCAAAGTGTACGGCCATTCACATTTTTATATGAATCAATGGCTTTACGGGGGAGAAATCTTTTAAATGTTTTTTCATCCATCTCAAAAAGATCAGTTTTCTCAGGAGCAGGAAGCGTTAGATCAATCAGTTTTAATTCATTGAAACATTGATGGTCTTTTCTGAATAAATGTGCAATTTTATAGTGCCCCAGTACAAATGTCATTTCTGAAACGATGGTATGCGGGTCTGTTTTGCCAGTATCTGCTTCCATACCGCTGTTTAAATCAATGCTGAAGACTCGAGCTTCACTTTGATTGACTGCATCAAATAAACCAGCGATTTCATCATTCAGACTTCCTTTAAA
>JAZRUQ010000095.1:0-5120 GCA_045652605.1 Erysipelotrichaceae bacterium | reverse complement strand
TGAAAAAAGGCTTGGTTCATTCCCTTTTCCAATTAGAATTATTATATCATTCTTTGAGCTCATTGTCAGTGCCATTTCGATGGCTTTCACACGGTCTGGCTCCACCAGAACTTTTTTATCACATCCGGCACAGATTTCTTCAATGATTTTATCTGGATTTTCATCACGCGGATTATCCGACGTTACAATCACCAGATCACTGAATTTTGTGGCAGTTTTGCCCATAAGCGGACGTTTGATTCGGTCACGATTCCCTCCGCAGCCAAACACACAGATTATTTTTTTCGATGAAACACTTCTTAGAAAACATAGTACCTGTTCCATCGCTTTTTGAGTGTGAGCGTAATCAATCATGATATAGGGTGTTTTCGCTACAACCTCAAATCTTCCTTTACACCCATCAGCACGCTGGCACCACTTCAGCATCTGGCACATGTTTAAATCAAGCACAAACCCACAGCACAGACATGAGACAAGATTATACACATTCACCTTTGACAACAAATTTGTTTTAACATGATGATTCAAAAACGTAAAAGAAGAACCTTCCAGAGTCAACTCAAGATCAGAAATCATAAAATCTGCCTGATGAAATCCATAAGTCATGACATAGCCTGAAAGATCTTCACTCCATGATTTCAGCCACTCATCATCGCTGTTGAGCAGCACAACTCCTTCAGGTTTACTCATTGATAAGATTTTCTTTTTTATTTCTCTATAATTTTCAATGGTCTTGTGGCTGTCAAGATGATCCGATGCAATAGTGGTCCCAATCAGCACATTAAAATACAATCCCTCTGTCCGCCACAATGCATAGGCCTCAGAACTGACTTCCATGATCACCGTATCAATTCCCTCATCAAGACACTTTCTCATCAAAGGAACAAGAAAAAGTGCATCTGGTGTTGTGTTGCGTGTATGAATGATTTCATCATGTACCAGTACCTGTCCAGTCATGACGCAAAGACATTCTCTTCTCTGATCTTTCAGACAGCTTCGAATCAGATGAACAACTGTACTTTTGCCGCAAGTTCCAGTAACACCAATCATTTTCATTTTCTGATGAGGAAAATCATATAAAATCTGAACCAGTTCACTTAAAACACGTCGTGCATTGTCCACCACAAGACAACCAGGAATTGCCTTCTCACATAATACAACAGCCCCTTGAGCAAGTGCCTGATATACAAACTCATCCTGATGATACACATCCACATAAACGCTGTTAGCATCTGCCTGAGAGGCATATCGAGCTATTTTTGTAATGTCCTGACTGCGTTCACACTCAATCCCTGCTCGACTTAAGAGTAATTTACTGTTCATTTCCTAAATACAGCCAGATTGTACTGTATTGTTCCACCACCGTCTTTGCCCCTGGAATCTGATCAATCACAGTATCACCCTCTCCATAGAATTCAATATTCAGATCTGTACTTCTGCATTCTTTCTTCTTTCTACCGACATAATCATCAATTTCAATCATGATTGGATCACTCCATAACTGTGTTTTCTTCAATTGATTTTCTGATTTAGGTACATTCATGTCCGTCAAAATGTCTTCCAGTGCACTTTTGACAATAGGAGCTACAACAGTCCCTCCATACTGCACATCATTTTCAGGGGCATCAAGTGCCATATAAACAACGATTTCAGGATCATCGATCGGTGCAGCCACAATGTAGGACAGGATATATTCTCCAACCAGATACTGACCATTGACTGCCTTCTGTGCCGTTCCTGTCTTGCCTCCTGTTTTCCATCCATAAACATAACCGCTTTTCGCACCACCATAGGCCACCACAGTTTCCAGTGCTGCACGCATCTGAAGACTGGTCTGTTCAGAAAGCACTTGACGTACTGCATTCGGTTTGACTTCAAACAGAATATCCTTGGTCGTTGGATGAAGCATCGCTTTAGTAATGTAAGGCTGATAATAGGTGCCACCATTGACCATGGCACAAAATGCACTGGTCAACTGAATGGCAGTCACACTGATGCCCTGACCAAATCCTGTTGTCGACATTTCCAGCAGATCAAATTCATCTTCATCAAACAGAATACCTGTTGATTCACCTGGTAAATCCACTCCCGTTTTCGTTCCAAAATTAAACAGTTCCAGATACTTCAACATGTTTTCCTTGCCCAGATTCTGAGCAATGTTCACAAAACAGGGATTGGAACTGTTTTGAAGACATTGTACATAGGTCTGCAGCCCATGACCTCCTGCTTTCCATGATTTCAAACGAGCACCTTCAACCAGCTCATACCCTTTGTCATAATAGGTATCTTTGAACTGATCGAACAACTGTTCCTCCAGTGCCGCAGAATAGGTGACAGTCTTGAAGGTAGAGCCTGGCTCATAACTTTTCCAGACCGGCAGATTGCGATTGATGACTTCCTGTGATGCTTCCTGATAGTTGTTCGGATCAAAATCCGGTTTGGAAACCATTGCCAGAATCTCACCGGTATCCGGATCCATCGCAAGTGCCCATACACTGTCGCAATCATATCTGACCATGGCATTGCTGCATTCACGCTCCAGCACATCCTGAATCTGGCTATCAATCGTCAACATCAGATCAATCCCCTGTCCTGGGGCAATGTATTCTTCCTGGTAGATGGTTAAGGGATGTCCTTTGGCATCATAGGGAATCTTGATGCTTCCACTATTTGCCTTTAAAATCTCATCATACTGCAGTTCCAGACCAGCCAGCCCCTGATTATCAGAACCTGTAAAGCCAAGCACCTGAGCCAGATATGAACCTTTGGGATAGGTTCTTAAAGAATCCTGAACCAGCACAATACCTGGCAGCTGTGCACTTTCAATCCGCGCTGCCTGATCAGCATCAATCAACTTTCCTTCAGGCAGTATCTTGGAAGAAGAAACTTTCTTTGTCAGTTGAGCTCTTAATGATTCTTCATCTTTCTTTAAAATATCTGACAGCACTGAAATTGTTTCTTCCAGATTCTCAATCTGTGAGGGAACCGCAATCACACTGGTACTGGGCATATCAATCGCCAGAACATTCCCATTTCTATCCAGAATACTTCCTCTTAACCCTGCTGCATCAAAGTCGCGCTGCCATAAATCCTCTGCTTTGGATGTATAGAAATCACGATGAATCAGCTGCAGATCAGCTAACTTGACTAAAATGCATCCGAAAATCGCTAAACTTGAAATCAGCAGAATTTTAACTCGTTTCTTTTGTTTTCTTGCAAGCATGAAATCACCACTACATGATATGAAAAAAAGTCTGCAGCTATGCAGACTTTATTCTAAATTCACGGACAATTCCGCTTTGTCATGGATAAGTGTACCTGCTGGAATATTCTGCGAAGTAACAACACCATAACCATTCATTGTAATACCAAGCTGAACCGTCTTGTTGGCAAGTGTCCAGAACGATGTCACATCAGCACGAGTCCATCCTCGCATATCCGGCATCATCAATTGATTCTGATCTGTCAGAAGGAAAACACGATCTCCTGTAATCAATGATTTGCCACCTGATGGCATCTGGAAAATGACTTCATCCCCCTCGCCAAAGACTTGTACATTCAATCCCAAATCATTGCATTTACTTAATGCATATTCAATTGAATGATTCACAAGTTCAGGCATGATTTCATCTTCAATCTGCACCTGAACCCTGTTTCCATCTGTATCCACATTCAGTGAATCTGTCAGATTGTACAGCTGAGCAACCTTACGGATGACCGTTTTAATCGGTTCTGTCTTGTAGTGAGCATTTTTATCATAACCGCCTTCAAAGGCATAATAAATCATATATTTCGGATCATCTGCAGGAAGTGCAACCATGATGGATGCAATAGTCTTGGAATTGGAATATGAACCACCTGATGCAATCTGTGCAGTACCCGTTTTTCCAATCAGTTCAGTTTCGTCAATACGATAATGTTTCCCTGTACCATCTTCATCATTGATAACACGATACAGAACCGACTGCAGATACTCTGCCGTTTCCTGAGAAATCGGCGTCCCTGTAATTTCAGTTTCTGCCTTATATAAAACTTCTGAAGAATCATAAGATGAACGGATTTCATCAATGAAATATGGTTTCACCATATTTCCATCCCCAAAGACTGCAGAATAAGCCTGAAGCATCTGAAGCATTGTCACCGTTGAACCCTGACCATACGTTAAAGCCAGTTTTTCAGCTGGATAATTGTACGTCAAAGTTCCTGTGATTTCCGCAATCCCATCGGTTTCAACCGGCTGGAAGAAACCGAACTTTTCAAGATAACTTTTATAAATAGATGGTGAAATCAATTCACTCAGCAAGGAAGCAGTAACTGTATTGGATGAATAAATCAAACCATGATCATAATCTACCATTCCCCAGTGCTTATCCGTACCGGCATTGGTGATACGTCCAATCTGCCCTGCAGAACCACAGGAGATACGATATGGAACACCACCACGCTGACCATAACAGTAATCTGTAGAATCCACTAAACCAGTATAATCATAAGCTCCTGAATCAATTGCAGCAGCATAAGTAAATACTTTCATGGTTGAACCCGGTTCATACCCATACTGTGAACCATAGTTATTGTAGTCATCAATGATACGTTCATTCAGATCAAACCCAGGAGACTGACCCCAGGCAAGAATCTTGCCTGTATCAATTTCCATGATGCTTCCCCAGATACGATCTGTCTCAAACAGTTCCGCTGTCATTTCAAATGCAGTTTCCAACGTTTCCTGCAAAGGCTGGTCTAAAGTCAAAATGACATCATTCCCATTGACCGCCTCTTCAATTTCAGACTTCATCCCTGGAAGAATGTAGCCGTTTTTATCCGCCTGATATTTCTTGGTCCCATTGGTACCCGTGAGTTCTTCATTCAATGTCTGTTCAACACCCATTTTCCCTGTCAGCAGATTCTGTTCATTGTTTCCTGTTGCATAGCCAATCAGGTAAGATGCAAATGTTCCTACAGGATACTGACGACTGACTGTGGAGACAAATTCAACCCCATTCAAATCAAAACTGCTGATATAATCTTTTGTTTCCTTGGATAGACTTCTACCCTTTGAACCTAATTCTGTCTGATATTTGCCCTGCTGCTGTTTCGTAGAAAGCGTTGAATACACATCT
>JAZRUQ010000094.1:0-2006 GCA_045652605.1 Erysipelotrichaceae bacterium | reverse complement strand
TATTGATCATATACGAACTAGTCACAACAGAAATCAGACCAATCAATACTGCTTCCAGACCATAAGTAAATAACCCAAGCAAGACAGTCAATGCATCAATCACCATGACTGAAGTCGCCACTTCAACATGAAAGAATTTATTGAGAATCAGTGGTGGGATATCCATTCCTCCTGTACTTGATCCTGTACGAATGACCATACCAATCCCTGCACCCGCAATAATGCCACCATAAATTGAGGCAAGAAGTGGATCCATTTCCACAACCTGAACAAATGGATCTAAAATTGCAAGATACACTGGATAGACAACTGAACTCAAGAAAGTCTTCATTGCGAAATCTTTTCCCAATACTACAGTTCCAAGCACAAACATGCCAAGCACCAGTATATTAATCACAAAATCTGGATCCAAATGAAACAATGGCTCAATCGCAACCGCAATCCCTGCTACTCCACCTGATAAGATATCATAAGGAAGAATAAACATTTTAACTGCGACAGCCATAATAAATGTACCTAGTAAAACAATTCCGTAATCCTTGATAATTTTAACCATAGAAGAAGACCTCCGTTGACTATTATAACAGTTGTTTATGTAAGATAGTGATATTTCTTATAAATTTATAAGAAATATATCATATTTAAAGTTTTGAAAAAAGAAGATAGAAATGCATTGTTTCCGCCTGCCCATGAAAATCAAAAGAGTTCTGCATTTATTCTGTCCATTTTATAATGTATAATATATGAAAACATTCAAACTGCTTTCATGAATTTTGGCACTGCCAAAACACTAAAGCACAGGAGGTATCCCCATGAGCACATGGAATCTTAACATTCTCTACACATCTTTAGATGATCCAACATTAAATGAAGACTTTTTGAAACTTGAGCAGATCATTGCCGAAAACATGGAACTGGCGAAAGAACCCATTTCAAAAGAAAATCTGGAAACTGCATTATTGAAGACCATCAATCTTGTAACATGCGCCAGAAAAATCGGTGCTTATCTGTCATTGAGCGCATCAACAGACACAACAAACCCTAAAATCGCAGGGTTAAGAAATCGTTACATGACAACCATTTCAAAAAATACCATTGCAAGCACACTGTTTGAAAAGAAAGTTGCAGCATGCGATGAAATTGACACTTGGGCAAAAGAAAGCACATTGATTGCTGAACATCTGTTCTATCTCAATGAAATCAAAACTTCCGCAGCACACTTGTTGTCAGAACAGGAAGAAAATGTTCTTTCTCTGATGAGACAGAATGCTTCAAACAACTGGAATCAGCTGCAGAGCTATCTGACAAGCACACTGAATGTACAGATGAACGATCAGACACTGACTCTCTCTTCTGTAAGAAATCTGGCTTATGATCCAGATCAGAACGTTCGCAAAGAAGCCTATGAAGCTGAATTAAAATCATATGAAAAGATTAAAGATGCTGTTGCCTTCTCTTTGAACTCAATCAAAGGTGAAGCACGTGTTGTTTCCAATTTAAGAGGTTATGATTCTGTAATGGCAATGACTCTGGAACATTCACGTATGAAGCGTGAAACTTTGGATGCCATGATGAGCGCAATCGAAAAGTCATTGCCGCAGTTCCACAGATACCTTTCACATAAGGCAAAACTTTTAGGGCATGAAAATGGTCTTCCTTGGTACGATCTGTTTGCACCAATGAGCACTCCTGAAGATTCAAAATCATATACTATCGAAGAAGCACATGGCCTTCTGATTGAAAACTTCAAACCGTTCTCAACTGAAATCGCTGATTTGATTGATACTGCATTCAATGACAACTGGATCGATTTCTATCCACGTGCAGGAAAAGTAGGTGGAGCATTCTGTTCAAATCTGCCATTTTTAAAACAGTCTCGTGTTCTGACAAACTATGACGGTTCTTTCTCAGACATCGTTACTCTCGCTCATGAGCTTGGTCTAGCATACCACGGTCACTGCATTGAACACCTCAGCTAGCGCAACACAAGTTACACAATGCCTGTT
>JAZRUQ010000093.1:0-4751 GCA_045652605.1 Erysipelotrichaceae bacterium | reverse complement strand
TGGCGGATTTGCAGATGTAGTAGAAGGATATACTGGAAATTACAACAAAGCAGAAGATGGTAAAGCTGCTGCATGGCAGTATTGGACAAATACAATAGAGCCAAAGACAGAATTGATTGCGAACGGAATCAAAATCGAAGCACTGTCAAAAACAAACGGATCAGCAGAACGCGTGACAATTCAGCAGACAGTTTCTGGACTGGAATCAGGAAAGAAATACAAGTTGAGTGGTAAGTATGAAGTGATCAGCACAGCAAGTGGAAGTCTTACAATTGATGTAAACGGTGTAACAACAATTGCAACACACACATCAAAAACAAATGGAGAACAGACATTTGAAACTGAATTCACAGCAACAGGAACAAGTCATCAGATTCGAATCGCAGTCAGCAATGGTGCAGAACTGACAGCAATAGTAAAAGAATTCAAGCTCGAAGAAGTAGTTGAAGTTTCTGTTTTTGATGATGGTCTTCTGGTTAATGGCGGATTTGCAGATGTAGTAGAAGGATATACTGGAAACTATAATAAAGCAGAAGATCAGAAAGCAGCAGCATGGCAGTATTGGACATCAAGTACAACAGTTCTGCCAGCAATTGAGCTGATTGAAAATGGATTGACAATCAAGATGAAAGGTGTTGGGGAAGATTCTAAATCTGAAAGAACATCTTTGCTGCACACAGTTAATGATCTTGAAGCAGGAGCAAGTTATGTGCTGACTGGTTCATATAAGGTAGAAGATTATGAAAAAGACAGCTTTGCAATTGATGTAAAGGGTCTGTCTCAGGCTGTAAAAGTCAGCGCTGATACAGATGGATGGCAGACATTCACATATACATTCACTGCAACATCAACAAGTCATGAAATTCGTGTAATCTGTAATGCAGGTGGAATCTATACTGCATCAGTAAAAGAATTCAAATTGGTTAAAACTTCAGAAGCACCATTTGACGGTGGCCTTTTGATTAACCCTGTGTATGCTGATGTAAGTAATGATGGTAAAGCAGATAACTGGAATTACTATTCAAACAAGGGAACTTCTGCAAATTATGAAGCTACTTCTAAAGATGGTGTATTTACAGCTGTAATGAATGGAACAGGTACACTCGTACTTCATCAGACAGTTGCATTAGGTGCAAGCGGCGTAAATAAAAAATATCGTTTCACAGGTGAAGTGAAAGTTACGGATCTTTCTACTGATTCTTATGCAAGTTTTAGAATTCAGCTTGTGAATAGTTCTAACAGCGGTTTAGGTACAACAGAATCAGATCGTATTAAAGGAACATCTGAATGGGTTCCAATTACAATTGATTTTGAAGTTCCTGAACAGTCATCTGGACAGAATGTGGCTGGAATTAAAGTAGAACATTATATTAATGGCGGAACAGGTACAGTAGAATTTAGAAAAGTTAAACTGATTGAGACAGGTGTGATGGAAAATCTGCCTGAAGGTGATCCGTTGGATACACTGATTTATAATGGCGGTTATGAAAAAACTGCATCAGGCATGCCTGCTTCTTGGAGTTTATGGCAGAGCACTGGTGGCATGAAAGCAACATCTGATCGTGGTGTGAAATATGAAGGCTATTCTTCTATGCATCTTGAAGAAGTTACAGCTGGTTCAAATTCACGTGGTTCTGTTCATCAGACATTCACAGTAACTGAAGAGCTGAGTTATTTGACTGGAAATGCATTGAAGATTTCTCAGTGGGTAAAGACTTCTGGTTTTGTAGGTTCAGGTGTTTCTATCCGTATTCATGACCCTGCAAACACACTGGGAACAGGTACTGTTGTTGCGACAAAGACGATTCCTTTAAACGCAACTCAGGAATGGACTTATTATGAATATATTCTTGATTTGCCTTCCTATCCTCTGGCAACAATCAAGGTAGAATATCTGTATGATTCATGTCAGGGTGATGTATGGATTGATAACACACTGGTAAGCGGTTATGTTAGAGCGACAGGAATCGAAGTGAAGGATGAACCAGTCATCTTAAGTGCTGGTTCTGAATATCAGCTTGAATTGAGTTTTACCCCTAACAATGCAACAGTGAAGGATGTAGAATTCAAGAGCAGTGATGATACAGTTATAACTGTTGATGAAAATGGCCTTGTTAAGGCGCTGAAAAATGGTACATCAGTCATTACAATTACACAGATTGATGGTATCGAAAAAGAAGTTGGTGTTCTTGTTTGTGATACAGAACTTGAATTCAACGAAACAATTTCAATTACAACAAAGCAGAATGAAAAGAAGACAGGTGAACTTCCTTCGGGATATACATATAAGACAGCAGCAGCTGCTCAGCATGGTACATTCCTGATTGAAGGTGAAACTGGATATATTTACTATCCAGACAAGGATTACGTAGGCTCTGATACAGTAACTCTGCTTGTAGAGAAAGATGGTGCACAGACACTGTACACTGTTGACTTGACTGTTACGGCGGTTAATGCAGCTCCTGAATGTGCAGGTTTCAACATTTTAACGAATGTTAATGAATCTGCAACAGGCAAGATTACTGCAACAGACCCAGAAAATGATACAATTGTGTTTGAAGTGGCAACACAGCCTGCACATGGAACTTTAACAATTTCTGGTACTAATTATACATTTGTTCCAGAAGCTGACTTTACAGGTTCAGATACAGCAATCATTCATGCGAAAGATGAAAAGAACACAACATCTGTGGAAGTGAAGATTTATGTTGCTGCAGATGTTGCAGATTTACTCAATACAGTAAAGGATGAACATTCACGTCTGCTTGCGGATGATGCTCGTTTTGAAGAGTTGAAACGTCTGATTGTTACAGATGAAAATGCAAAAGCATGGTTTGAAGAATTAAAAGCTTCTTTGGATCCTCTTCTGTCCGATACAACTCCAGTACCATTTGAAACTCCAGATGGTCTGCGCTTGAATACTCAGGGATCAAAAGATGTTCTGAATATGGCATTCATGTATAGAATGACAGGTGATGAACGTTACTTTGACCGTGCATGTCTGGAACTGAATTCATTGTGCAACATTTATCCTGACTGGAACCCAGTGCATTTGCTGGATACAGCAATGACTGCCAATGGTGTGGCAATTGCTTATGACTGGCTGTATGAAACACTGAAGGAAAAGACTCCTGATTTGTTGGCTGGCGTAGAAAATGCATTGATTAAATTTGGACTTCAGGAAGCAAAGAAACAGTTTGAAGCAAACCATATGTTTGTGACAAATCTGAATAACTGGAATTATGTCTGCAATGGCGGATTTGTAACTACAGCTTTGGCATTGGCTCATCATGAAGATGAAACTGTGGCTAATCTGGCTGGCGAAATTATGCAGAGATGCTATAAGTCAATTCAGTATGGTCTGCCTCAGTATGCACCAGAAGGTGACTCGATTGAGGGTATCTCTTATTGGGATTATGGAACACGTTATCTGGTATCATGTCTGGCAAGTATTTCTTCAGCAACAACTGTAGAAAATCCATTTGTCAATGCACCAGGTCTGTATGAAACAGCTCAGTATCCAATCTATATGACAGGTAAAGCTGGTACATACAATTACTCAGATAATGATATGACTCCTGCATGGGGCTATTTGAATCTGTGGCTGGCAAATGAATATGATGAACCTGCTTATACTTGGTATCATAAAGACTACGTAGCAAATGGAGGAGAAATCTCTATTTATGATCTGCTGTACTACTACCCAGAACAGTATGAAGCAGATGCACCTGAACAGCTTGACCGTTATTACACTTCTCAGGCAGTAACAACAATGCGTACTGACTTTGAAGATGAAAATACTTCATTCCTTGGATTCAAGGGAGGTCTTAACGGTGCTGCACATGGTGACTTGGATATTGGTAGCTTTGTTTATGATATCTATGGTGAAAGATGGGCATTTGACTTTGGTAAGGAAGACTATAACCTGAGTGGATATTGGGAAATCGTATCTGGTGGTACTAGATGGAATTACTATCGTAAGAATGCAATGGGACATAACACACTGATCATTAACCCAGAAGATGGTGCAAACCAGATTGTTGGTGCATATTCTGGTGCAGTTGAGCAGGTATTGAACCAGAAAGATGGCGGTTATACAATCCTGGATATGACAAGTGCGTATGAAAAGAATGCAGTTGATGTGAAACGTGGATTTGCATACATTGATCGTACACAAGTTCTGATTCGTGATGAATTTACGCTGAAATCTGCTGGTGATGTGTATTGGCAGATGCATACTGTAGCAAGTGTTGCAATTTCAGAAGATGGCAAGACTGCTGTGTTGACTCAAAACGGAAAATCTATCGAAGCAAGATTGCTGGATGGTGAAGGTTTGAGATTTGAAACAATGGAAGCTAAGCCATATGAAGGTCTTACAACATATGAAGGTGAAAACCCTAATACTGGTGTAACAAAGCTGTATGTAAAATCTGAAAATGTTCAGCAGGGTTCAATCAGTGTTCTGCTTACTCCTGCAGAAGAAAACAGCTGCAATGTATTACCATTGGATCAGTGGGCAAATGCAACAGCCGATTACACTGCAGTAAATGAGGTAATAGAAACAATTCCTGCAGAACTGAGTCAGTATACTGATGAAACTGTAGCACAGCTCAATGCAGTGCTGGCATCAGTAAATGATGATGAAAAATTCTATTCACAGAATGCAGTGGATGCTTATGCAGAAGCAATTGCTGATGCAATTGCCGCATTGGAAAAGAAGACAGTCGAGGATGAAGGTGTAGAATCCAAGA
>JAZRUQ010000092.1:0-1674 GCA_045652605.1 Erysipelotrichaceae bacterium | reverse complement strand
AACCTGTATCGGAAGGAAGTTTTCCGAGTACGGTTTTAAGCAGAGTTGACTTTCCGCAGCCGTTTGAACCGAGAATAAATATGCGTTCTCCCTGCATAATTCTCAGGTCAACATTTCTGAACAGAACTTTGTCGCCGTATGCTTTTGATAAATCGGTAGCTATAATAACTTCGTTTCCGCTGACAGTAGCAGCTTCGAATTTGAGTTTGATTGCTTTTTCTTCTGAATCGGGCGCAATCATATCTTCTTTTATTCTGTCTATCTGTTTCTGTTTGCTTGCAATTGTAATGTAGTTTCTTTCACGGTTGAACTGTTTCTGTTGCTTTATAATGCCTTCGATTCGTTCAACTTCTTTTGCCTGATTTTCATATTTGCGTCTTGCAGATTCTTTCTGCTCTTCTTTAAGCTTTGCAAAAACAGAGTAGTTGCCCTTGAAAACAGTTATTTTTTTATGCTCGATTTCCATTGTTTTGTTTGTAACTTTATCAAGGAAATATCTGTCGTGCGAAACGATAAGTGCAGTGCCGTTGTATTTTGAAAGAAAATCTTCAAGCCACTCAACACTTTTTATGTCAAGATGGTTTGTAGGCTCGTCCAGAAGAATAAGGTTTGAATCTGACAAAAGAAGTTTGCCCAGACTGATTTTTGTTCTCTGACCGCCGCTTAAATCGCCGACGGTAAGATTCTGTTCTTCCTGTGTAAAACCTAATCCCGAAAGCATAGCCATTGCTCTTGAACGGAAAGTAAGTCCGCCCAGGGACTGATATTTTTCTGTAAGTTCAGTCTGTTTTTCTATAAGATAAGAAATGTTTTCGGGCGCCGCAACATTTTCTTTATGCAGAGCATCAAGCTCCTCTTCCATTACTTCAAGATGCGAAAAAACAGACAGCATTTCTTCCTTTGCTGTCTTACTGAAATCAGAACAGGCATGCTGTTCAACATAGCCTGTTCTTGCATTTGATGATATAAATATTGCGCCGTCTGCAGGCTCATAAATACCTGCAATCAGCTTAAAAAGAGTTGTTTTTCCTGTTCCGTTGTTGCCGATTAGCCCGACTTTGTCGTGCTCTTCAATATCAAAACTTGCTTTGTTGAAGAGTACGTTGTCAAGAAATTCCATCGACAGTTCGTGTGCGCTTATAACTGACATATTAAATCCTTGACTGAAGAAGTTTTACTTTGCCTGAAATATAATATGAGCCTGATGCTGCGGGGATAAATATACTGTCGCCCTTTTTGATGTCATATTCTTCGTCACCGCACTTGATTTTTCCGTTGCCGTCAAGAACAATGAGTGATACGAAAGATGTTTCATCTGCATCGTCTGCATAAAGTGTTTCAACATCAACAGATGTCATTGTGAAGTAGGGGCATTCTGAAAGAAGAATGCTGACATATCCGTCGTGTTTTACGGGCATTCCTTCGGGCTCAAGAGTTCCTTCTGGTACTGCACAGTTTGTTACGTCAACTGCCTTTGCCACGTGAAGCTCTCTGGGCTTGCCGTCGAGACCTGTTCTGTTGTAGTCAAAAACTCTGTATGTAGTGTTACAGCTTTGCTGAACTTCGGCAAGGAGAATTCCTTTGCCGATTGCGTGCAGAGTGCCGGAGGAGATGAATGCCACATCTCCCGGTTTGACTTTTGCTCTGTTTACTTTATCAAGAAGAGTTCCGTTT
>JAZRUQ010000091.1:0-1847 GCA_045652605.1 Erysipelotrichaceae bacterium | reverse complement strand
ATTTTTATCAGCCTGATATTTTTTAATACCATAGATTCCTGACAGTTCTTCATTCAGTGTCTCTTCAACACCCATCAGCCCTGTCAGAAGATTCTCTTCATTGTTGGAAGTTGCATACCCAATCAGATAAGACGCAAAAGTCCCTACTGGATACTGACGGGAAACCGTCGTCATAAATTCAACCCCATTTAAATCAAAGCTGTCAATGTAGTCCTTGGTTTCCTTGGACAGATTGCGTCCCTTTGAACCCAATTCTGTCTGATATTTGCCCTGCTGCTGTTTCGTAGAAAGCGTTGAATACACATCTACCGCATCCATACCCAAAGCCTCTGCCAACACCTGTGATGTTGTCACAAGATCATCGACGTAGGCTGGACGATTTTTAATTCCAACACGGCTTTTATCCAGATAAATAATAATGTTGTAAGACTGTACATCCTGCGCAATGACCGAACCATTGCGATCATAAATTGTCCCTCGTCTTGCCTGAAGCGTCGCAGTTTTTGTGCTGGCACTTGATGCATAAGCACCAAGGTCAGTACCAGACCACAAATGATATTGACCCATTGTAACGAGAAAAACGTTGGCAGCTACAACACACGCTACCGCCAACGTCAAAAAGTACAACAGATCAATTGTGAATTTCTGTTTCTTTTTCAAACTACTCACCGCCTGCAATCGTTACAACATTGACTGAATTCATAGTCAGCCCTTCTTCAGTCGCAACAGTCAGGACACGGTCTTTTGTGCTCAGATTCTGAATCGCAACCTGTGCTGCTTCATTTGCAGTTTCCAGTTTTGCAATTTCAGTTTCCATTTTCTGTACCTGCATGCTCAAAGAGTTGTTGTAAGAGCGCAGAAACAGAGAAGATACCAGAGACAGCCCACAAGCAAAGACAAACAAAACGATCGCAACTCGTTCAATTCTCAATGTTCTTTTTTTACGAATAATCTTTGCCATTGTAATTTCCTTCTTTCTACTTTCTCATAATCCCTCTCAGCTTTGCTGAATGGGATCGATTGTTTTCTTCATTTTCATCATCAGATGGAAGAATCGGTTTTTTATTCAGCAGCTGATAATCTGCTTCTTTGATCTGATCAGGACGAAGCGGAATGCGTTTATCCACTTTCTCTACACTGGAATGTTCCACAAACATGTCTTTGACAATTCTGTCTTCCAATGAATGAAATGTAATAACTGCAGCTTTTCCACCTTTTTTCAACATACTCAGACCATCTTTCAGTCCCAGTTCAAGAGAATCCAGTTCATGATTCACTTCAATTCGGATTGCCTGAAATACTTTTTTGGCAGGATGTCCTTTTTTGGCCTTCACCTTCATCGGCAAAGCTTCCTTAATCACATCGACCAGTTCAAATGTTGTTTCAATTGGACGATTCTGACGTCTTTCGCAGATTTTCTTAGCGATTGGACCTGCAAACGTTTCTTCACCATACTTTCTGAAAATATGCTGAAGATCACGGAAATCATATTCATTGATGACTTCATATGCGCTTAAAGACTGGCTCTGATCCATTCTCATATCCAGTCGTGCATCAAATCGATAAGAAAATCCTCGTTCAGGATCATCAAACTGCGGTGAACTGACTCCCAGATCAAGAATCAATCCATCAATTTCATGTACACCCATTTCATTCAGTTTTTCCATCATGTGTGAAAAATCTGAATGAATCAATGTTACTTTTTCTTTAAATGGTTCTAAACGTACAGATGACTCTTCAATTGCAGTCATATCTTTATCAAAGCTGTACAGATGACCTGTGGTCAGCTTTTCTGCAATCTTGCTGCTGTGACCGCCACGTCCTAAAGTACCATCTACATAGATTCC
>JAZRUQ010000090.1:0-2529 GCA_045652605.1 Erysipelotrichaceae bacterium | reverse complement strand
TCATATTCATCGATTTCTTCATTACGCTTGATTTCTTCCAGTTCTTCCTCAGAATAAATTGGCTTGAATTCGTAATCCTTATCTTTCTTCAGTTCAGCAGGACGCAGCTTACGATCTTCATCCTGTTTGTTTTTGCGACGCTTAGGTGCAGAATCAGACTGAGCTGGCTTGTTGTCGAAAATCTTTTCGAACTTCGATACATAAGTATCTTTCTTAACAACAGGCTTCTTAGCACGCTTTTCTTCTGCATCTTCCTTAGGCTGTACTGCTTCTTTTACAGTTTCAACTACTGCTTCAACAGTTTCCTTCACAGTTTCAACTACTGCTTCAACCTTTTCTTCTACAGCTTCAACAACAGCTTCAATCTTTTCTTCCACTGTATCGATTACTTCTTCAACAGTTTCTTCAACTTCTTCTGCCTTAGCAGCCATTTCTTCCATCATCTTTGCTGCAGCTTTTTCACGAGCCTGACGCTTCTGTTCAGCCGCAAACTCGATCATTGCCATCTTCCAGTCGATACCACTTTCTTCTACATCTGTACGAGTCTTGATATCGATTTTCTTGCCAGTCAGCTTCACAGCCAGACGAGCATTCTTACCCTTCTTACCGATAGCCAGTGACAACTGATTGTCTTCAACGATAACCAGCAGAGACTTCTTATCTGCAGATGGGATAACACCCAGGACCTGAGCAGGTGCCAGAGCGTTCTTGATCAATTCCTGAACGTTTTCGCTCCATTCAAAGATATCAATCTTCTCGCCATGCAGTTCTTCAATAATTGCTGAAACACGTGCACCACGAGGACCGATACATGCTCCAATTGGATCTACGTTAGGATCTGATGAATAAACTGCCATTTTGCAGCGTTCACCAGCTTCACGTGCAATTGCCTTGATTTCTACAACACCTTCATAGATTTCAGGAACTTCACGTTCAAACAGGCGCTTCACCAGTTTAGCATCTGCACGAGATACCAGAACCTGTGCACCCTTTGTTTCCTTGTTGCATTCTGTGATCACAACACGAATGTTCTGACCTTCACGATAAATTTCACCTGGAATCTGTGCAGCACGAGGCATCAATGCCATTGTCTTGCCCAGATTTACAACAACGAACTTTTCTTCAACACTTTCAACAAGACCAATCACCATTTCATCCAGCAGATCGATGTATTCATCATAAACTGCCTGCTTTTCAGCTTCACGAATCTTCTGCTTCATCACATTCTTTGCCAGAAGTGCTGCAGCACGACCCAGATCATCGATTGGCTTTTGAATTTCATGCTGTTCACCCAGTTCAAGATTCAGTCCCAGACGCTTTACTTCTTCCAGAGAAATTTCCAGTTCATCATCTTCAACTTCTTCTACTACAGTGTACAGCTGATACAGCTTCATTTCGCCTGACTTTTCATTGATGTCAACACGAACCTGCACATCAGGAATATCAATGTGTTTACGGTAGGCCTTTGCCATGGCTTCTTTCAGAGCTTCAACAACGATTTCCTTAGAAATCTTACGGTTATCTTCCAGCTGATTCATTGCTCTGTAAATCGCTTTAAAATCCATTTTACTTTTCTCCTTATTCAATTACAGTTTGACTGCAAGACGAATCAAATCGATGTTCTCTTCGTTAAATGTTACACGTCTTACAGCAGCTTTGTCACGATAAGCAATCGTTAATTCATTTCCTTCAACAGACACTAAATCACCAGTCACTTCATTCATCGATTTAACTGCCTTCTTGAAACGAACAAACACATGCTTCCCTGTAGAAGAAACAATTTCATCATGACTTCTCAGCTTTCTTTCAGCTCCAGGCGAGCAGATTTCCAAAAAATATTCAAAGCTGATAAAATCCTGCGCATCCAGCACTTCAGAAATCTGTTCTGACACTGTTGCACATGTTTCCAGATCCATTGTGCCATCTTCATGCATAATCGCAATCTGCAGCACTTTGTTTTTCCCCTGATTTGTCCATCTAGCTTCATACAATGAAACATTGGCCTTCTCAAGTATAGGGTTGACGCACTCTACAATCTTCTCAATTTGATCCATATTCCTCTCCTTGAAACAAAATTGAAGGAGCGGTCTTCCCGCTCCTCTTTGTTATGCACCTATAATATACACAAAATACCCTATCGATTCAAGAGTTTTTTCGCATATTTAAAGGCTTTTTCATAATTTTTACGACGCTCATAAATATCAATGATTTCATATGTAAACAACTCTTTGATCTCAGCTGTATTATCATAATCTTCCGTCTCAATAATCTTTCTCAGCAAAGCATCCTGACCCGTCTTAATCCCTTTACAAGCTTTCTCAATATACTCATAAACCATGCAGACATAAGAATATTTCGAATACTTTTTCATACCTTCCTGACAAAGCCTAATAGCTTCATCTTTATTGTCCAACTTATAATATGACCACGCTAACACAAAATTAGTATTACGTGATTCTACAAGTTCTTCAGGTCTATTATCCAAAAGTTTCTTAACTTTATCATATTGATTTGTTTTAAAATACAGCC
>JAZRUQ010000089.1:0-5060 GCA_045652605.1 Erysipelotrichaceae bacterium | reverse complement strand
ACTGTACATCCGATATATTTGGAACACCGCAGATGGTCACTGGACCATTGGCCAGGATTGCCGCAGGAATGAGCGCAACCGTTGCATTCTTTGCACCGCTAATGGTTACTTCTCCTTTTAAAGGATGTCCACCTTCAATTTTAATAACTTCTTTCATGCAGGTCCTCCTTTGTTTCACCAACATTTTATTCAGCTATGCCATAATTTGACACAGCCTATCTATTCTATCACTGTCTTTTTTAAAATGCTACAAGTATTTCACGCACTCCAGCACTTCAGAAAGTCTTTCAACCAGCACATCTGCATGGGACTGTCTCAAACCAAAACGTCTGTCCAATATCCCGATCGTCTTCATTTTGGCATTCTTTCCAGCTTCAATCCCCATACTGGAATCCTCAATCACAAGGCACTGCTCCACTTCTACATCCAGCATATCTGCAGCATGCAGATAAATTTCAGGATGAGGCTTGCTTTGAGTAAACTGTTCCCCTGATACCACATAATCAAAATAGAATGTAATACCGCATTCCCTCAAAGCCTGATCAATTGTTTCTTTGGGACTGGATGAACATACAGCACATCGATAACCTCTGGCCTTGATTTCATTTAACAAATCCATTAAATCAGGATTCATAATCTGTCTGTACTGCATTGGATGATCCACCAGAAAATACTGTTCATTTACTTTAGTCAACTGTTCAATTGTATATTGACCATTCATCATCTTCTCAATCATCTGATAAGTGACTTCCATGGTCGTACCAATGATCTGACAAACATCACGATAGGTTCCCTGAAAACCAAGTTCCTTCATCCAATTGTATGTACCTTCCATATAATAGGTTTCTGAATCAACCAGAACACCATCCATATCAAACAAAACAGCTTTAATTTCCATAGTTTTTCCTCTTTTTTATTTTATCAGGATTCTTTTGTAAACAAAAGAAAAAATCCATGAACACATGGATTTTAAACTTGATTCATTTTGTCAGTATGAGCGGCTACACGCTCCACCATGTTCAGAAACTGAACTCGCTCTTCTTCAGAAAGGGCACTAAGCGCTTCGCTTTGCCATTGATCTACAATATCAATCAGCTCCTGGACAACAGTCTGTCCTTCTGATGTTAAAGTCAAGATGTATTCCCTTCGATTGGATGGATTGACTCTTCTTTCAACCAAACCATCATTGACGCATTTGTTGACTACCTTAGCTACTGAACTCTTGTCCATTTTTAAAGCTTTGGAGATGTTGTCCTGATTAGTAGAACCTGACTGCCAAATGATTCCACATATATCATATGCGGCATTTGTCAAACCAGGATGTGTCAAACGATTCCTCGTATACCTCCATCCATCTTTTGTGATGGCTGATAACTTGTGTACCAAAATCATTTGAAAACCTCCTTGTGAAACCTATCTTTATTATAACAAGTTATAATGAAAATGACTACAACTTCTATATTTCAGAAAATTTCACATTTTTCCAAGAAAAAGATAAAAGCGGCATTTCTGCCGCTTTCATGCGATTGATTTATTCAGCTTTGCCAGCAGAACCGAACTGGTTCATCATAGCAACAACTTTAGCCTGGATTGCCTTAGCTCCTGGAGCCAGCAGCTTACGAGGGTCATAACCCTTACCTTCCAGATCCTTGCCTGCTTCGATGTACTTGCGAGTAGCTTCTGCAAATACCAACTGCAGTTCTGTGTTAACGTTGATCTTAGATACACCCAGATCAATTGCCTTAGCAATCTGATCAGCAGGGATACCTGAACCACCGTGCAGAACCAGAGGCAGACCATTTGTAGCTTCCTGAATCTTGCCCAGAACTTCGAAGTTCAGACCAGCCCAGTTAGCAGGGTACTTACCGTGGATGTTACCGATACCTGCAGCCAGGAAATCTACACCCAGAGCAGCGATCTGTCCGCATTCTTCAGGAGAAGCAACTTCACCCATAGATGTAACGCCATCTTCTTCACCGCCGATGCCGCCAACTTCACATTCAACAGAGATTCCTCTTGAGTGAGCGAATTCCAGAATTTCTTTTGACTTAGCAACGTTTTCTTCGAAATCATAGTGAGATCCGTCGAACATTACTGATGTGAATCCAGCTTCGATACAAGCCTTAGCTCCATCGAATGATCCGTGGTCAAGATGCAGTGCAACTGGAACTGTGATACCCATGTAATCATGGATTTCCTTAACCATAGCTACGATTGTCTTGTAACCGCACTGGTATTTTCCAGCACCTTCTGATACACCCAGGATAACTGGAGACTTAGCTTCCTGAGCAGCTGCCAGGATAGACTTTGTCCATTCAAGGTTATTGATGTTGAAAGCACCTACGGCATAATGACCTTCATGTGCCTTCTGAAGCATTTCTTTTGCTGATACTAACATAGAATAATTTCCTCCTCTATCGCATTTATTATTTTACTCTATTTAAGCATCAATGAAAAGTAAATTTTCATTTTTGTTTCACGAATCGTCATTTCTTGCGCTTTAAATTTACTTTCCATTATTTTCATGATTTTCATCGCCCTTTGTCTTGTAATATTTGTTATAATAGCCTGTGTGTGAGGTGATTCAAATGAAAAAAATTGCATTTGACAACAATTTATATATTAAGATGCAGACGGAAAAGATTTCAGAACGCATTCAGATGTTTGACAACAAGCTTTATCTCGAATTTGGAGGGAAACTTTTTGATGACTTCCATGCTTCAAGAGTACTGCCAGGATTTGAACCTGACACAAAGATTAAAATGCTGCTTGAAATGAAAGATCATGCGGAAATTGTCATCGTTATCAATGCTTCACATATCGAAAAAAACAAGATGCGTTCCGATCTTGGCATTACCTATGACCAGGATGTTTTACGTTTGATCGATGCATTCCACGCTATTGGATTATATGTTGGCTCTGTTGTAATTTCACAATACGCAAATCAGCCGCATGCAGACATCTTTAAAAAGAAACTGGAATCTCTTGGTATTCAGGTTGCCCTGCACTATCCAATTGCAGGATATCCTACCAACATTGAACACATTGTTTCTGAAGAAGGTTTAGGAAGAAATGAATACATCAAGACTACACGCGAACTGGTTGTCATTACTGCTCCAGGTCCTGGATCAGGTAAACTGGCTACTTGTCTGTCTCAGCTGTATCATGACCATAAAAACGGAATCAAAGCTGGATATGCCAAGTTTGAAACATTCCCTACCTGGAATATCCCACTCAAGCATCCTGTCAATCTGGCTTATGAAGCTGCGACTGCAGATTTGAATGATGTCAACATGATTGATCCATTTCATCTGGAAAAATATGGACAGATTACCGTCAACTACAATCGTGACGTTGAAGCCTTCCCGCTTTTAAATACACTGTTTGAACGCATTCTTGGTCAATCTCCATATCATTCTCCAACAGATATGGGTGTCAACATGAACGGATTCTGCATCACAGATGATGAAGCCGCAAGACAGGCATCCAACGATGAAATCATTCGTCGCTATTATGCTGCCTTGGTTGATCTGAGAAAAGACAAAGGAACTCAGCAGAGCGTTGATAAGATTGAAAACATCATGCAGCAAGCAGGTATTACAAAAGATTACCGCGCTTGTGTCAAACCTGCTTTGAAAAAAGCCGCTGAAAATGATTCCCCGGCTTGTGCAATGGAACTTCCTGATGGTCGTATCGTTACTGGAAAGACATCGAAACTCTTTGGTTCATCTTCTGCATGTCTGGTTAATGCCATGAAGATGGTTGCAGGAATCAGCGATTCAATCCCATTGATTTCACCTTCAGTGATTGAACCTATCCAAAAACTGAAAGTGAATTCATTGAAAGGACACAATCCACGCCTGCATACCGATGAAGTACTGATTGCCATCGCTATTACAGCGACAACCAATCCAGTCGCTCAGCTGGCCATGGATTCACTGGAAAAACTCAAAAATTCAGAATTCCACTCTACAGTCATTCTCTCTGAAGTGGACATGAACACATTAAAGAAACTGGGCATTCACGTTACTTGTGAACCACAGTATCAGACAAAGAAACTTTATCACAGATAAGTCAGATTACAATCTGACTTTTTCTTTACATCAATCGTTGCATTCGCAACGATTGTTTGCTACGATTTAGTTGCAGACGCAACGATTAGAAAGAGGGTAAACCTATGAACTCAATCATGAAATACATCAGTCGAATTCATCGTTGTTTCAGACAATGGCAATCCGACAAAATGAGTGACCAGGGAATCAATGGTGTCCAGCAGAATTATCTGTTTCACATTGCACATCAGCCTGGTATCTCACAGGAACAGTTAAGTGATCACATCATGGTCAACAAATCCAATGTAGCTCGTCAATTGTCCACACTGGAAAATGAAGGCTGGATTACACGTCAGACATCCGTTCAGGACAAACGTGTTTATGAAGTCTATCCCACAGAAAAGACATTGGACATGATGCCTGAAATCATGAAGCTGATGAAACAATGGAACGCTCTGATTACAGAAGATTTAACGGAAGAAGAAAAAGAACTGTTGTTTAAACTTATGCCTAAAATCACAAAGAAAGCCCGTCAGCTTGCAGAAAGCGAGCGTGATTTGTCATGAAAAAAGTCATTGAATACATGAGACCAAGTTTTGGTCTGTTGTTTCTAGGAGTAACCATCAAGTTTATTGGTGCCTTGATGGACCTGTTTCTTCCCTGGGTCCTGTCTCACTTAATTGATGAAGTTGTCCCTTTGAATTCCATGAAGCTGATTGCATTATGGGGTGGTGTGATGTTTCTGTGTGCTTTAACTGCACTGATCACCAACATCATCGCCAACCGCATGGCCGCAAAGGTAGCACGCAACACCACCGAAAGACTGCGTCATGAACTGTTTTCGAAAATCCTATATCTTTCAAGTTCACAGATTGATGAAATGACACTGCCTTCACTGGAACTTCGCCTGACATCCGATACGTATCACGTTCATCGAATGATCACCATGATGCAAAGAATGGGGATTCGCGCTCCTATCCTGCTGATTGGCGGTATCGCGATTACACT
>JAZRUQ010000088.1:0-1718 GCA_045652605.1 Erysipelotrichaceae bacterium | reverse complement strand
AATAGTTGAAGCACTGTTCATAACATGTTGTCGCAAACTGGGTACATACACATACCACCAGAAACATGGCAATAACATAAGTCATAATCAGTTTAGCATCAATGACAGCCTGGAACGGATTTGAATTCTGGGCAACTTCCTTCATGGAAAGATGAGTACGTTCAATATCAGCATCTTTCAGTAAAACCCAATACAACAAGCCATTGACCACAAGACCGATAACCTGAATCAAAAATGTCAATGGGATGGAAATGTTGCCAAGAAAGCCTCCCATCATGTAACCGAAAGCTGCTACAACCACATTGATAGTGACATTGGTCGCAAGATTCTGACCTGCTTTACCAGGTTCTGAATTTTCCATGATGTACAGAATCTGATTGACTGTAATCCCTCCAATAAAGAATCCGCCAATCAATCGACCTGCCGCAATCTGGAATTCTGTTGTTGCACTTCCGAAAACAGCCTGGGCAAATGCATATCCCAGAAAACAGATTCCCATCAGACGGGAAGCACCAATGCTTTTTGAAATTTTACCCCAGAAAGGTGAAAACGCAAAGTTGGTGATAGCCATACAGGCAAAAGCCACACCAAACATGTAATCGCGAAGTCCTAAGTCCTGAATGAACGTCGGTGTAATCGGATGGGCAAAATTAGCCACCAGCGAATACAACGCCCATAAAAGAAAGGCACGCTGTACAGATTGAGTTCTCATTTTATTTCACCAGATGGAAAGAACTCTGTCTTCCTGCAAGATAATGTGCTTTACCGCCTGTAAACAGCACATCTGTTTCTGCACCAAAAGTCAGTGTAACATTCCAGCTCTTTACTTCGCATTTGCAGTTCAGTTCAAGGGAATAAACAGTGTCATCGTACATCAGATAATCCCCCTGTCCTTTTACACCGCCCTGCATGTCCCAAAGTCCGATGGTAGGTCCTGCACCATGTCCATGGAAACCAATCGGATGAGTGTAAATGCATGGCTCAATACCTTCTTCAATGGCCTGAGCACGCGAAAGTGCCAGAATTTCATTCCCGCTTCGTCCTGCCTTAAAGTTGGAAATTGTAATATCCTGAAGACGATTTACTGTCTTCAATACTTCTTTAAGTTCTTCTGGAGCCTCTGTTTCTCCCTGTTTAAGCACATAGGCATTTTCCTGTGTGTCCGTACATAAACCAAGATAACGCAGTCCTACATCACAATGCAGCAGATCCCCAGGCAAAATTACTGTTTCCCCCGCCACTTCATTGACATTCGCTCTGCGTACAGAAACTTCAAAATCAAACCAAGGTTCAAGACCTAAATCAATGACTTTCTGAAGCATGAAATACTTCACATCATCATTGGTTGTCACACCAGGAATGACCACCTTGCTGGAAAACGCTTCAGCAATCATGGTATGTGCAATCTGCATGATGCCTGTATACGCTGCCATTTCTTCTTCTGAACGCGTTTCCAGCCATCCAACACAAACATCTTCTGCGCTGACAACTTTAGCCTTCTGGTCTTCATCCAGCGCATTCATGATGTCTTCATACAGAACATGAGACAGACCATCCGCAAAGGCAAAGGTATTTGAATAGTTCAAACCAATCTTTTCTGGATTGCATTTGCGGATAATACGTGCCAGACATTCCATCTGTGTTTCACATGGATTACCATACTTGTCCACAGCTTGAGTGCCAAATGGCATCAGTTCTTTCTGATCATTCCAGTTGGA
>JAZRUQ010000087.1:0-10541 GCA_045652605.1 Erysipelotrichaceae bacterium | reverse complement strand
GTTAAGTTGACGTTGGCTGGTGCATCCATGGTATCCATGATGATTGGACCAGACAGTGCAGAAACTGATTTTGAAAACAACAAAGATTATTATTATGAATTGTGTTCAGGAACTGATCTGAAGGCTGATGAAATTACAGTATGCAAACAGTTTATGAACTATGTCGCTAAGGATCAGAATGATCTGCAGCAGAAACTGGATGAAATCAATGATCAGATTGCAGCTGCCAAAAAGGAAATTTCCAAGTACATTGGTCAGATTTCCACACTTCAGAAAGAAGTGGATGTACTGAATGTACAGATTGAAGAATTGAATGTGCAGATCAATGATTTGACAATCCAGATTGAAAATCTGACAATTCAGATTACTGAAAAACAGAATCAGATTGAAACCTTAAAAGAACGTGTGAATCAGCGTATGGAAGATGCACAGCCGACAATGCGCTTGAATCAGTATTTTGATTTCATTATGGGATCCAGATCATTCGAAGAGCTGCTTCGTCGTATTACAGGAATGGATACTTTGATGGAATATGATGAAGCACAACGTGTTGAGTTAAAGGCACTGATGGATTCACTTGAGATTGACAGAGCAAATCTGGAATCATCCAAGCTTTTACTTGATGAATCAAAAGCTCAGGTTGAAGTTAAACGCAATGAAGTGCTTGTGCAGAAACAGTACATTGAAAGTTTGAAACAGTACTGGTTGGAACAGGAAGCTGAACTGGAAGCACAGGGGAATCAGATTGCCGGGGACTTGAATGCTCTGAAAGATGCATTGGCCAATATTGGAGATGCGATCAATGAGATTCCGCCAACTGCAGGATGGACCAAGCCAATTTCCAGCGGTGCTCGCTATACTGCGGGAACATGGGCATATCCATCAGGTGGTATTCATCTAGGAATGGATTTGGCTGCTTCTGAAGGCACACCGATTAAAGCTGCAGGGAATGGTATCATCATTACCAGTGTTAATGGGTGTCCTACGTATTCGAGCGGTTTAGGTGACATGTGTGGAAGCCAGTATGGTGGTACAGCTGGGGGCGGTAACCAGATTATCATGCTAACCAAGATTGATGGTATTCTGTATGCCGTTAAATATCTGCATCTGGCTAAAAATACAGTCATTAAAGTGGGTACACAGGTCTCATCTGGTGATAAGATTGCGGAAATCGGATCAAGCGGAAACTCAAGTGGACGACATGTTCATGTTGAAATTTATCGTTTAGGTACAATGTCGATTCAGTCTTATCTGAATTCATGGGATGGTAATCTTTCATTTGGCTGCGGTTGGGGTAAATCAGCACTGAATACAAGATGTTCTGTAAAGGGAAGTGCTCCATGTCGTGAAAGACCAGAAGCATTCTTTGGATACTAAGAAGCTCGCAAGAGCTTCTTTTTTGTTTGACTTTTATTTTGGGGAATCATACAATAACACCGGTGATTATATTGAAAAAGTATCTTGAATATTATCTAACATGGTTTCGTATTGGTCTGTTTACTTTTGGTGGAGGCTATGCCATGCTTCCAATGATTGAAAAGGAAATCATTGAGCGTCATCATTGGACAACAGAAGATGAAGTCATGAATTATTATGCAATTGCGCAATGTACACCTGGTGTTATTGCGGTCAATGTATCAACATTTGTGGGTTATTTTCAGTCAGGTGTTTTTGGTGCGCTGGTATCGACATTAGGGGTGGTTTCACCTTCTATTCTGATTATTTCATTGATTGCAGGGATTCTGACAAGTTTCAGTGATCTGGCTGTTGTGCAGCATGCTTTAGCTGGAATTCGCATTGCGGTGTGTATTCTGATGAGTACATCCATCATTAAACTGTTTAAAAAGGGTGTTGTGGATGTGTATACATCTGTGATTTTTGGTGCTGCTTTGACAGTAGCGGTATTAACCAATGTGCCTACCGTATTGCTGGTGATCAGTGCAGGTGGTCTGGGTGTGCTTTTCAGCATGATGAAAGCGAAAGGAGCACGCTCATGAACACAGTCTTTCTGGTGATGATTGAATTCTTTCTGACAGGTCTTTTTGCGGTAGGTGGAGGTCTTGCAACGATTCCATTCTTAGAAGAAATGTCGATAAAGTATGGCTGGTTTTCTTTGGATATGCTGTCAACAATGATTGCGGTATCTGAAAGTACACCAGGGCCAATTGGAGTTAATATGGCTACATACATTGGCAATGTCATGGATGGTCCTTTGATGGGTGTCATTACGACATTATCCCTGGTTGCGCCAAGTTTTCTGGTGATTCTGATGGTTTCACGTGTTCTGGAAAAATTCCAGAAATCAAAACTTGTACAGAACCTGTTTTATGGACTTCGTCCTGCAGTTGTAGCACTGATTTTATCAGCGTGTTTAGGGATCTTTAAGACAACACTTCTACTTCCTGAAAGTTTCTCATTGAACTTTGTGAATGTTGCATTGTTTGCAGTGCTGATGTTTGTCTATAAGAAGTTTAAACTCAATCCAATCGTACTGATTTTAATCTGTGCAGCACTTGGAATTGTCTTATCTCTTTAACCGGAGTCATCCGGTTTTTTTATGAAAATGATAGAAAAACAGCTTAAGGTTTGAATGAAAATCTAGTTTATGATATTGTTTATTCATGGTTTGTTGATTCGCATGCAATATGCTTGAACAGGAGCAGAAATATGGAAGAGAAAAAAGTAAGAATTCAGCTTCAGCGTCATTTGTGGCCAGATGAAGTTGCAGAAAGAAAACATAAAAGACGTTCAAAAGTCTTGTTGATTGTGATGCTGGTGTGCAGTTTTGTGCTTGGACTTGTTGTGGGAGGAAATGTTCTTTCGACTAAGCAGAATCAGCCTGTTGTATCCAGTATTTCCAATAAACTGGATTCTGTGTATTCTATTTTGAAATACAACTGGTATTTCGGTACATTGGATGAAAACATTGATCAGCATCTGGTTGATCGTGCATTATATGGTATGACTGCAAGTGAAGAAGACCCGCACACAACCTACATGTCTTCAGAAGAGCTTGAAAGTTTTACAACGTCCATTGATTTAGGCTTTGTAGGAATTGGGGTACAGTACACGACTGCTGACAATCTGAACATGATTACCCGTGTCTTCCATAATTCGCCTGCAGAAAGATCAGGTGTGATTGCTGGAGATATCATTTATCGTGTGGATGGCATGCTGGTGAGTGAAATGGAACCGGATTCTCTGGCTGATTATGTCAAAGGAGAAGAAGGGACAAACGTTACGATTGAATTTTTAAGAGATAATGAAGTCATTGAAAAAGTCATTACTCGAGGTGCGGTACAGAACACTGCTTTTGGTGAAATGATGGAAAATGACATTGGATATCTGGAAATTTATCAGTTTGGTTCATCAACAGGATATGAAGTCAAAGAGTATCTGAATCTGATGAGTTCCATGGGAATGAAGAAACTGGTCCTGGATCTTCGAGATAATACAGGTGGGTATCTGGAAGCTTATGAAGCTGTTGCGAGCTACTTTGTAGATGCAAATGAAACCATCATGCAGCAGATTTATTCAGATGGTTCTGTTGATTTGTCGGTTTCCCGTGGAGGCAAGTTTGAAAACATTGAAGATATCGTGATTCTGGTCAATGGCAACACGGCAAGTGCTGCAGAAGTGCTGACTGTGTGTCTTCAGGAACTACGTGATGATGTGACTGTTTTGGGGACAACAACGTATGGCAAGGGAACTGTTCAAGTGACTCATACCTTCGCGGATGGCTCAGCAATCAAGTTCACGACAAGCAAATGGGTATCACCAAGCGGCGTATGGGTAAATGGTACAGGGATTGAACCTGATGTAACGGTTGAGCTTCCTGAGGTGCTGTATTACACCTATGTACGCATGGAAGAAAATGAACAGTATGGTTATGACAGTGTTTCATCTTACGTGAAGATTGCACAGCAGTCTTTGGAATATTTAGGTTATGATATTAATCGAACAGACGGCTATCTGGATAAGGCAACAGAGACACAACTGATCGCATTCCAAAAAGAATTCGATTGTGAACAGTTTGGTGTTTTAGACACTGAAACATTTGAAGCTTTGATTGCTCAGGTGACAAAACGCTGGTCAATTGAAAAAGAAGCAGACAATCAGCTGCAGGCTGCATTGGATGTTTTAAGAAGTGAGTAAAGGCGATTGATTTCGCCTTTTTCTCTGTGCAGCTTTGTTGTCTTGAATGAATGAATCAGGTAGAATAAAAGCTGTAGAATGATATAGAATATTGAAGTATCAAGTAAGGAGAAAGCTATGGATAAGTTTATCTTGCATAGTGAATATAAACCAACTGGAGATCAGCCAAAGGCGATTGAACAGCTGGTTGAAGGAATTGAATCTGGAAAGAAAGTACAGGTTCTTTTAGGTGCGACAGGAACAGGGAAGACCTTTACGATTGGCAATGTCATTGCGCAGGTCAATAAACCGACTTTGATTTTCGTCCATAACAAGACTTTAGCTGGTCAGCTGTATACTGAATTCAAGGAACTGTTTCCTGAAAACAATGTTGAATACTTTGTATCCAACTTTGATTACTATCAGCCAGAGGCTTACATGCCTAAAACAGACACATACATTGAAAAAACTGCAATGACCAATGATGAGCTGGATATGCTGCGTATGGCTGCCATCAACAGTGTTCTGGAAAGAAGAGACACGATCATTGTGGCATCTGTTGCCTGCATCTATGCTTCCAGCAATCCTCAGCATTACAAAGACATGTTTTTTACGATTCGTGTTGGGGATGTGATTGATCGTCAGGATCTTTTGAAGAAGTTTGTAGATCGCCAATACAAACGAAATGATGTGGATCGACAGCGTGGTACATTCAGAGTACGTGGCGATGTCATTGAAGTGACATTAGGCTATACAGATGAATATGGTCTGCGTATTGAAATGTATGATGATGAGATTGAGCGTATTTCAGAAGTGGATCTTTTGACGGGAAAAGTTCATAACAGTTATGCTTTGTACAATGTTTTCCCAGCCAATGGTTATGCTCGACCAATGGATGAAATGCGCAAAGCCTGCATTGGCATTGAAGAAGAGCTGGAAGCACGTCTGAAACAATTAAAGAAAGAAGATAAGCTGTTGGAAGCTCAGCGTCTTGAACAGCGCTGTCGTTATGATCTGGAAGCTTTAAGAGAGTTTGGTATCTGTTCAGGAATTGAAAACTATTCCATGCACATTGATGGCCGTTCACCAGAGCAGCGTCCATGGAACCTGTTTGATTATTTTCCAGAAGATTTTCTTCTGGTTGTGGATGAAAGCCATGTTTCACTTCCTCAGGTACGAGGTATGTTCAATGGAGATCGTGCACGCAAACAGATTCTGGTGGATTATGGGTTCCGACTTCCTAGTGCATTGAACAATCGTCCCATGACGTTTGAAGAATTTGAGGGAGTCATCAATCAGGCTATCTATGTTTCGGCAACACCTGGCAATTATGAGCTGGAACAGACCGATCATGAAGTGGTTGAACAGATTATTCGTCCTACTGGTCTGTTGGATCCAATCATTGAAGTTGTCCCAACAAGAGGTCAGATTGACCATTTAAAAGATCAGATTGATGAACAGATTCTTAAAAAGGAAAGAACATTGATCACAACACTGACTGTAAAGATGGCAGAAGACTTAAGTGATTATTTCAAGAAGCTGGACTATAAAGTGGCCTATCTGCATCATGAAACCAAAACATTGGAACGTACTGAAATCATCCGTGATCTGCGTAAAGGTAAATATGATATCCTGATTGGAATCAACCTTCTTCGTGAAGGTCTGGATATTCCGGAAGTTTCTCTGGTGGCGATTTTGGATGCGGATAAGGAAGGTTTCCTTCGTTCAGAGCGTTCACTGATTCAGACGATTGGGCGTGCTGCACGTAATGCCAATGGCCGTGTTGTCATGTATGCAGATCACATCACAGATTCCATGCAGAAAGCCATTACAGAAACCAATCGACGACGTGCAATTCAGCTAGAATACAATGAAAAACATGGTATTACACCACGTACGATCATTAAAGAAATTCATGAAGCAATTGCAGGTAAAGAAACAAAAGAAATGGCTGCCCGCTACATGAAGAAAAAATCCAAGACAACCAAGAAAGATAAAGAAGAGCTGATTAAAAATCTTGAAAAAGAAATGCGAGAAGCTGCAAAGGTACTGGATTTTGAAAGAGCTGCAGAACTGAGAGATATTCTTCTTGAACTGAAAGCAGAACAATAAAAGGATGGCAATGCCATCCTTTCTTACGGATTTTGAACAAAAGTTTAAGTTTTATTAAAGAAAGTTTAGAACTGATGAAACTCACGTGAAGATATGATACACTTCAGTTATACAGGTGGATTTAATTTTATAGAATTGAATAGGAGATTAGTATATATGGCAGAAAAGAAAGATTATTTAAGTCAGCTGGCTGCTGAAATAGAGGGTAAGAAACCAGAAAGTTTCAAAGAAGAAAAACTGGAGAAAATTGAAAGACCACAGTTGAATTTAAATCCTAAAGTATTAGGGATTGTACTTGCAGTATTGCTTCTGATTGCTGCACTGGTGTGGTTTGTGCTGTTCAGGGCAAAGATTGAAATGCCTGATTTTGTCGGGCAGACACAGGGCGATGTAACTGCATGGGTAAGACAGCAGGGAATCAAATCTTCTGGAATACTTATGAAAGAAGAATATTCTTTTGAATATGATGAAGATGTCATCCTGTCGCAGTCAGTTGAACCTGGCAAGAAAGTCAAAGAAGATGTGAAACTGACATTTGTCGTTTCTATGGGTGCAGATCCTGATGAACTGATTGAATTCCCTGAAGATGTCTTGTCGATGACCAGAACAGACATCAATGAGTGGGTTGAAGAAAACAAACTTGAAAAAGTACGTATTTCACAAGCCTATTCAGATGAAGTTGAAGAAGGATTTGTCATTTCTTATGATTTAAAAGGAATTGATCGTGAAGAATTTACTCGTTCAACGAATGTGACATTTACAATCAGCCGAGGTCCTCAGCCTGCACAGACTGTACGTGTAGAGAATTTCCTGGACAAGAGTCAGTATGAAGTAGAATCATGGGCTAAATCCAATAAGATTACTTTGGAAGTTTATGAGTCTTACAGCGAAGATAAGGCTGAAGGCATTGTTTTGTCTCAGAGTGTTGCATCTGGCAAGACAATGAAAGAAGGAGAAACTCTGATTGTCACTGTGTCCAAAGGAAAGGCTGTAACTGTTCCTGATTTTACAAAGATGAATGAGAGTGAATTTGTAGAATGGACTGCAGAAAATCCAGGATTGGTCAAGACAAGCGAACGCTATTCGGACAGCACATATTATATTTTGACTCAGTCTGTTAAAGCAGGAACAAAACTGGGCAAGGATGATGACAAGGTAGAAGTGCTGATTAATCTTGGTTTGCCAAAGCTTCCTGCATCACTTGGTGTAGGTGCTGATTATGAAGCTCTGGTTGACTGGTGCAATGCAGAACGTTCCAAAGGTACAGATATGTTTACTGCACAGTGGAGCTCTGTAGATTCAATCTATAGTGCAGATGAAAGATTCTCAAAAGGTAAAATTATGTCAATGACATGTTCAAGTTATTCAACTGGTGAAGTTGTTGCATGCAATGGGAAGCTTCCTTTAGATGCACGATTTGACGTCGTAATTTCAAAAGGATGGAAAAAGACTTTAACTATTCCTGCAACTACTTCAGAAATTGCAGTACTGTTAGCAGATAATAAAGTGACTTATTCAATTGAAACAGCAAATGAAACTGCCGGTCTTTATGATCTCGAAAATCCTGATATAAAGCTAGAAGGTGAAGTTACATTATACGAAGATCATCAGTATGTGATCAAATAAGGAGGAAGTTATGAATTTCTTTCAAAGAGCTTTAAAAAATACAACCAGAAAGCCCAGCAAGTCTGTTTTGTTGGCATTGACTTTCTTTGTGATTGGCAATTTTGTCATTGTTGGTCTTGGTATCAGCAATGCTGCTGAACAGGCAAAAGTGATGACGCGTCAGCAGATGCGTGCAGCAGTAACCTATCAGATGGACTATGATGCATTCTGGGATTATATTGAAGAGCTTCCTGAAGAGGAACAGGCGGAAGCTTATAATCATTATCCGTATATTACAGATGATGAAATTAAGGCATTGATGGCAGATGATCGCATCAAATCGGTCAATGCGATTACAAACCTTCAGGCATGGCCGATGGGTATCGAAGGTGTACCTTTAAACAATGAATATGAACAGAACAATCAAGGTTCTTCCATGAGCTGCTGGATTGATGAAACTGGTCAGGAAGTATGTGAAGAATATGTATGGCAGGATCCGGAACTGTTTATTAAAGCGAATGCTTATCCGAACATGATTGAATTTGCCGATGAGATGTATATCCTGAAAGATGGAAGAATGTACACTCAGGAGGAAATTGATGATGTTGAAAAAGTATGTCTGATTACAGATACTCTGGCAGAGCATAACAATCTTCGTGTTGGCGATTCAATTGAAATTTCATTTGAATCTCCATCAAGTTTCAACAACAGTTACAACAGCTGGTATGCTGAGATGGGACTTACAGAAGAAGATTTCAAGCTTGAACTGGAAATCATTGGCATCTTTGATAACACCAAACAGGCAGATCCTACTGCGGAGAACTTCGATTGGATGGCCAAATATGAATCACCTGAAAATGTTGTGCTGATTCCTGACAGCATTTATGCAGAACATCAGCTGAACATTTCTTTGAAGAGCTGGGAATATTATAAACAGATGTGGCCGGATGATGAATATTATCAGAATGAAGACAATATGCCGACAATGGACAACATTTTAAGCAAGTCTGCTGTGACTTTGCTTCTAAATGATCCTTTAGAAGTGGATTCCTTTGTTGAACAGGTGCAGACGTCACTGGATGGTCAGTATCGACTTCTGGATGCCAACAATGAAACATTTGAACAATTGGCTCGACCACTGGATACATTGACATTGTTTTCTTCATTGATTGTTGGTCTGGTGCTGGTGAATGCAGTTGTCATTATTACATTGGTCACAGCACTGACATTGAAAACACGCGAATATGAAATCGGTGTTCTGCTTTCTCAGGGGGTATCCAAACTGATGGTGGTTGCACAGTTCTTTGTCGAACTGGCACTTGTAGCTGTCATTGGCTTTACGCTTGCAGTAGGCAGTGGAACATTGATTGCAGGAAGAGTTGGAGAAGAAGTCCTGAACTATCAGGTCGAGTTCTCTGGTTTAAGTGAAGAAGTGGAAGATGACTACAACTACATCAGCAACTGGGATGACAATTACTTTACAGAAGTAACCTTGTCCGATATGGTGGATGCTTATGAAGTGCAGATCAGTCCATTGATTATAGGTGAAATTTATATTGCTGGATTAGGTATTGTGCTGATTTCCATCCTGATTCCGTCGTTGATGATCATGAGATACAATCCAAAGAAGATTCTCATGAGTGCACAGTAAGGAGGTCATTATGTCAGTAATCCTTAAACTTGAAAATATCAATTACAGTTATATTGATGGTGGAATGAAGCGAACAATCTTAAAAGACTGCAGTTTTGAATTTGAAGAAGGCAAGTTTTATACCATTTTAGGACCATCAGGATCTGGTAAGACAACCCTGCTTTCCATCATTGCAGGTCTGGATAATCCAGAATCAGGAACTTTCTATTATGAAGGTGTCGATGTAAAAAAGATGGGTTTAACGAAATATCGCCGCAACAAAATGGCCATCGTTTTTCAGCAGTACAATCTGATCAATTATCTGACAGGATATGAAAATGTGCTTCTGGCAATGACAGAAACAGACAATCCAATTCCTAAAAATAAAAAAGGCGTAGCATACGCCTTGCTGGAAAAATTCGGGATTGTTAAATCAAAGGCAGATCGTCTTGTATCAAAGCTTTCAGGTGGTGAGCAGCAGCGTGTTGCGATTGCCCGTGCATTGGGTTCCAATGTGGATCTGATCTTTGCGGATGAACCTACAGGAAATTTGGATACAGCTACTGAAGAGGAAATCATTCGTATTTTTAAACAGTTGACAGAAGATTTTGGTAAAACGGTAATTGTGGTAACTCATTCGAATGCGGTTTCTAAATTCTCTGATCTGCGTTTAAAGCTTGAAAATGGTCAGCTGCGATTGATGGGTGAAAATGAATAAAGGAGTCCGATTGGACTCCTTTTGATTTGTTACGCGTTAGCTTCAGCGTATGTGCGGCGTTCAGCGCTCAGGTTGTCAACATAGTAACGAACTCTCAGAGCACCAGAAACCTTAGTCTTGATCTTAGGTTCTACGATGAAGTGGTCACCTTCCAGCATAGTTTCCAGCATAGCCTTGCATACTGCAGTTACGTTGCTAGTCTTAGGTTCGATTTCTTCATTCAGTTCCTTGGCATTCAGTTCAAACCATACCCAGCCCATTGCCTGACATTCATGCTTCTTCTGGTTGATGATTTCAACATATTCCATCTGTGTTTTCTTTGCCATGATATTTTAACCTCCT
>JAZRUQ010000086.1:0-7305 GCA_045652605.1 Erysipelotrichaceae bacterium | reverse complement strand
GATCGTTAATGCGGCTTGTATTAGAAGAGTAGCTTTCCAAAGATTCCAGCTCAACCGTCTGGATTTCTTCATCATCTTCACTTTCCATGAAGTCAATATCATCCAGATCCCCTACAGCAATCTGTTCAACATCACTGAGATTTTCTGGTGCATCAACTGCATCATCTGAAATGACGATATCGTTAGCAGAGAACCATTCGAACAGATCATCAAGTTCTTCATCGCTCATCGCCAGATGCTTAATCGCTTCCATTACATCCTTCTGAAAGAGTTCTTTGTTTTTGTCATATGTCTTTTTGAACTGTTCTTTGCATTCATCAAGTGTCATGACAACCAGGTTTTTCTTTTTGTCACTGTTCTTCATCAATGTACCCCCTTAATTCTTTCTGTAGTTCATTTCTTTGATCAAGCAATGCTTTTATACTATCAGGATTTCGTATTTCTCTTAACTTTGCGTTGATTTCCTGCAGTCTTTCTTCCTGCATTGCTCTTTTCAAACGCCTGATACTTCCTGTCAGCACTTCTTCATCAAAGGTGTTTATTAATGTTGCATCACTGGAAATATCCAGCAGCATTTGTTTCACTTCGTTTTCTTTTGCAGCATCCAGCAGTTCTGCTACTTCGCATATTGATGTTCTGCGATAAGCATCGACAATCATCATCGCACATTTCTGGGAAACATCATTCAAAAGAAAACCAAGTTGGGATTTGAAAATTTCTGCAGCCTGTTTCGAAGACAGCATCTGCGAAAGAATCTGACGCTCTGCTTTAGTCTTTCCATCAAGCGGCGTCGTTAAACGCTTTTGATGACGACGATTGACAACTGGCTGCGTTTTTTCTACATGCTGAGCATTCATATTGAGTGCCTGCAGTGAAAAACCAGTTAAAAGAGAAAGCTGATGTGCAAAATTCTGACGATCAAAGTCATCATTGCAAGCTTCAATCTCTTCTTTCATACGAAGCGCAAACTGTTTCTTATCGCTGTAGTTATCCAGATTATACTGTCCTTTCAGCCATTGAAACATGAATTCCATCATGGTCATGGTCTTTTTTACCATGTCCACAAGTGCTTGTTTTCCGTATTTTTCAATAATTTCATCAGGATCAAGTCCTGTGTTGTTCTGCACAATTTCAACATGTGCTCCCATTGCTGCGGCAAGTTTTGCAGCTTTTGCAGTAGCACTTTGCCCTGCCTTATCGCCATCGTAGCAGAAACAGATGGTTTTAGAGCACTGCATCAGAAGACGAATCTGTTCTTTGGTGCATGCAGTTCCAAGTGTAGCGCACACATTTTCAATTCCAGCTTTGGCAAAGGCAATGACATCCATAACTCCTTCTGTTACATAGACTTTACCCGCTTTGCGTGAAGTCATTTTTGCACGATGGTAATTGTAGACAACATGTCCTTTTACATATAATTCGGTCTCATTGGTATTGATGTATTTGGGTGCATCAGGATCTAATGATCTTGCGGTAAACCCTATAGGATTTCCTAAAGAGTCATGAATCGGAAATGTGATGCGATTATAAAACACATCATGCAGACCACTTTGTGTCAGCTGAATCAGATTGCTTGCCAGCATGGCAGAATCTTCATGTCCTTTTGCCTTTAAGAATGTACGCAGCTGATCAGATGGACCATTGAATCCTATATCGAACTGATCCATGATTTCTTTGGTAATGCCTCTTTTTATCAGATATTCATGATAAGTTTTAGCAGAAACGCTTTGAAGCTGAAACTTCATAAAGGCAATTGCATCGTTCATTGTTTTATAAAGTGAAGCTTTACGGGAATCCACTTTTACTTCAAAGGTTTCCTTTGGAAGTTCAAGCGGATAATTTGTCAGTTCAGCAACTTTATAGATACTTTCAATGAAACTGATTTTTTCATAATTCTGTACAAATGTGAACACATTCCCACCATTGCCGCAAACAAAACATTTGTAAATCTGCTTATCTTCAGCAATCGATAAAGAAGGATCATGATCATCATGAAACGGGCAGACGGCCTTCGCTGCTCTGCCCTTTCGCTGAATCGGTATATAATGTGAGATGACATCCACAATATCAGCGTGTCTTCGAATGTCATTAATCGTTTCTTCGCTGAGTCGCGACATCAGTTCTCACTCCTTAATTAAAACTTAAGACTTTTGTGAATCAGATCATTCAGATCTTCAATACGAACTCTTTCCTGTTCCATGGAATCGCGGTGGCGTACTGTTACGCAGCCATCATTTTCAGTTTCGAAGTCCACAGTAATACAGAATGGCGTACCGATGGCATCTTGTCTGCGGTAACGTTTACCAATTGAACCAGCTTCATCATATTCAACGTTGTAATCTTCTAAAAGCTGCATGTAAACTTCATTTGCCTTTTCAGACAGCTTCTTGGAAAGAGGCATAACGCATGCTTTGATAGGCGCCAGAGCTGGATGGAAATGCATAACGATACGTGTATCGTTTTCCAGCTGTTCTTCTTCATAAGCTTCGCACAGATAAGCCAGTGCCAGACGTTCAACACCTACTGCCGGTTCAACGCAATATGGTACAAACTTTTCATTTGTCATTGGATCCAGATATTCCAAAGAAGTCTTAGCATGTTCCATATGCTGCTTCAGGTCATAATCTGTACGGTCAGCAATACCCCACAGTTCGCCCCATCCAAATGGATACAGGTATTCAATGTCGCTTGTTCCCTTTGAATAGAAGCTCAGTTCTTCCTGAGAATGTTCTCTCATACGCAGGTTTTCTTCTTTCAGACCTAAAGACAACAGCCAGTTCCAGCAGAATTTCTGCCAGTATGCATACCACTTCAAATCTTCTCCTGGATGACAGAAGAATTCAAGTTCCATCTGTTCGAATTCACGAGTACGGAAAATAAAGTTTCCTGGTGTGATTTCGTTACGGAAGCTCTTACCTACCTGACCAATACCAAATGGCAGTTTCTTTCGTGTTGTACGCTGTACATTCTTGAAGTTTACAAACATACCCTGGGCAGTTTCAGGACGCAGATAAATTGTGTTCTTGCTGTCTTCAACAATACCCTGGAATGTCTTGAACATCAGGTTAAACTGACGAATATCAGTAAAATCATGTGCACCGCAGTTAGGACATGCAATGTGATTTTCTTTAATGTAGTTCATCAGCTCTTCATTTGTCCATCCGCCCGGATTAACAGTACCCTGTGAATGATCTTCAATCAGATGGTCAGCACGATGACGTGTCTTACACTGCTTGCAATCCATCAGAGGGTCATTGAAAGTCTTCAGGTGACCTGAAGCTTCCCAAACTTTAGGATTCATCAGGATGGCTGCCTGAATCCCTGTGTTATAAGGATTGCACTGGATGAATTTCTTCCACCATGCATTCTTAATATTTTGTTTTAATTCTACGCCCAACGGACCAAAATCCCAAGTATTGCTCAGACCTCCATAAATTTCGGAACCCTGGAAGACAAAGCCTGAAGTTTTCGCATGAGCGACGATTGTATCAAACTCTTTTACAGCCATAAAATACTCCTTTTTTTACTTTTTTACAGTTTATTATTATACACTCCCAACCGCTTTCAAGTCAATCCATCAAAGACACAATCCAGTCCCATGAACGCACTCTTAATGCTCCATGATGACATAAAAATTTCATCATCATTGAAACATCTTCGAAAGAAGTTGTTATTTTTGATTTCAATACATCAAAATGTTCAAATGATGCTTTGTTCAACAAGCGAAAATGCACAAGTTCATCCAGCGAATTCGCCTGTGCCTGTACATGTGGACGACATGAAGCACAGACAAAGCCCCCTTCTCGAATTGAAATGGTTGAAACTTTTGTACTGCCGCACAATACACACTCATCAACAACTGGATTAATTCCTAATGTACGCATCACAAAAGCCAGAAACAAAGCTGTTGACAGATACTTATCTTCTTTAAGATGGTCCAATGCACTTTCCAATGTCTGATAGACTTCATCGGATACAACACCTTGTTCCGTACACTTTTCTGCCAATTCACAAAGCAGGCCGGCAAAGGAAAGAAGATCAAGATCCTCTCGCACCTGACGCCGGCTGTTTTTAATTTTAGCGGTTTTTAAAGGAAAAACTGTCTTTCCTTCACGATAATCAAAACAGAACTCACTCGATGTATAAGGAAGGCATGCAGGTGCATTTTTTGAATTGATGGACATTGTCCCTTTTGCAACAAAAGAAAGACGACCAAATTCTTTGGTCAGAACACTGATCAGTGCATCTTTCTCACTATAGTCCATACTGGAAAGCACAATGCCTTCGCTTACATCGTTCATTCTTCATCCTCCATCTGGATATAGCCCAACTGTCTGAGCTTGCTTTCCTTGTTGCGCCAGTCTTTTTCAACACGCACAAACAATTCAAGGAAAATTCGGCTTCCCAGAATATCTTCAAGTTCTTTTCTGGCTTCCATACCGATCTTACGGATCATCTGCCCCTGTTTACCAATGATGATTCCCTTCTGCGAATCACGTTCTACCAGAATCATCGCATTGATAATTAATGAGTCACGCTTTCTGCGGATTCTTTCAATCACAACAGCTACAGAATGAGGAACTTCCTCTTCTGTATTCAAAAGTACCTTTTCACGTACAATTTCCGCCATGATAAACTGCTCTGGGTAATCACACACCTGATCGGATGGATAATACATGATTCCATCTTCCAGATAGTTCTTGGTTACACTTAAAAGTGCATCCAGATTGTCTTCCATCTTTGCAGAAACCGGAAAAATTTCCTTAAAGTCATAACGTTTTGACCAGGCAATCAAAAGTTCCATCAGCTGATCTTTTGAAAGCAGATCAATCTTATTCAACAGAAGGAACACTGGCAGTCGATTCTGTTTCAGTGTATTCAACACATATTCATCGCCACTGCCAAATGGAACAGATGCATCTACCAGATAATAAATCACATCTACACCACCAGCATGTGCAAGTGCTTCCTTGTTCATGTTGGCACCAAGAGCATGATGCGGTTTATGGATACCAGGGGTATCAACAAACACAATCTGAGAGTCTTCATCAGTACGAATACCACGAATGGCATTGCGTGTAGTCTGTGGCTTTGGAGAAATGATCGCAATCTTCTGGTTCAAAAGCGCATTCAGCAGTGTGCTTTTACCAGCATTTGGACGACCAATCAGCGCTACAAATCCACTCTTCATTTCACCAGGTCCTCTGAATTAAACTGAACTGGCAGAAGCTCTGCAATTGTATAGACAACCACTTCAGTACCATTTGACAGAATAATTGGAGTATCCTGATTCAACAGTTCAGACAGAACCTGACGGCATACACCGCATGGAGCACCTACACGGCCACCATCAGTTACGATTGCAAGTGCTTCAATATCATCTTTGCGCTTGCCATTCGAATAAGCCGCAAAAACAGCACTTCTTTCACCGCAGTTTGTTGCACCATAAGATGCATTTTCAATATTGGCACCATAAAAATAGCTGCCATCCTTGCATGCAACGCATGCTCCTACATGATAATTGGAATAAGGCGCATATGCATTGTCCATCGCCTTAAATGCATGTTTTAAAATTTCTTCCTGTGTCATAATTTTTCTCCTTTTAAAATAAGACAATAAATAGTGCACTTAACAGCGCAAACAGTGCACAGACAAGTACACCGGAGGCTGCAAGATCTTTGATTTTTCCGATAGTTTCATCATGATCCGGACAGATTTTATCACAGATCATTTCAATGCAGGTGTTAAAGATTTCGGCTGAAATAACCAAAGCACACATCCCAATGACCGCAAGCCATTCAGCTTGTGTAAATCCAAGAATTACACCTGCAGTAAAGATACAAAGAGCAAGCATCAATTGAATCACAATGCTTCTGTGTTTCAATCCAACTTTTAAACCATGAAAGGCATCTTTGAACTTTTTCACTGTTCATCTCTGGAAACGATAGGATCGAGAATCTTCTTCTGAAGTTCTGTCATTTCCTTTTCCTCTTCTTCATTCATGTGATCATAGCCAAAGCAGTGCAGCAAACCATGTACAAACAGAAATCCGATTTCTCGCTTCTGTGAATGTCCATACTCTTCAGCCTGAGCAACAACTGCATCGACATTGATGAAAATATCCCCCAGTTCGATTTCATCTTCCATCGCAAACAATTCACCTTCCATCGCTGCAAATGTAATCACATCAGTTGGACGGTCAATCCCGCGATAATCACGGTTGATTTCATGGATTTTGCGTTTTTTCACCAGAATAACAGAGATTGCATATTCTTCTTTCTTTTCCAGTTCATCAAGCGTTGCCTGCATGATGGTTTCAAACAAAGAAGCATACTGTTTCCACTGTTTGTCACGCGTTCTATTTCTAACTGTACAATTCATATTTCATCACCTGTTTTATTATACACTAAAATGAAAAAGATTTAAATTTTTTCCGTATCTTCTTCAATCTGAAATCCTTTCATAACGCCAGGAATTTAACATATACCTGACAATTTCTTTACCAAATCTTAATTCTTCTGATAAAATATCTTTAATGGGGTGAATATTATGAATTTATTAACTGCTGCACCAACATTTGCAGACCTGCAATGGAACATGGTCCTTGGGGGATTTGGGCTGTTCATGTTCGGCATCAAGTTTGTCGGAGATGGCTTAAAAAGTCTGGCTGGCGACAAACTGCGTGACTACATCAATAAATACACATCAAAAACATGGATGGCTTTGATTATCGGGATTGTGATTACTGTTCTGATTCAGTCTTCTTCAGCAACAACTGCAATTACAATCGGGCTGGTACGTGCTGGTCTGATGAAACTTGAACAGGCTGCAGGTGTTGTTATCGGGGCAAACATCGGTACAACAATCACTGCTTTTCTGATTGGTTTGAAAATTGAACGCTTTTCATTGTATTTTGTTTTTCTAGGAGGTACAATTCTATCCTTTGCCAACAAGAAACAGTCACGTCACATTGGTGAAGTACTGATTGGATTTGGTGGTCTGTTCTATGGTCTTCAAATCATGGGTGATTCCTTAAAGATGCTTAAGGACGTACCTGAATTCATTATGTTTGCTGAAGCAATGTCCAACAATTCATTCCTGTCTTTAATGGCCGGTACTTTATTGACTGCACTGATTCAAGGTTCAGCAGCTACCATCGGGGTTATTCAGAAAATCTATGAATCCGGTGGTATGACACTAATGGCTGCACTGCCATTTGTCTTTGGTTCAAACATCGGTACAACCATTACTGGAGCATTTGCTGCAATCGGTGGTACAACAGAATCAAAACGCACTGCATTGCTG
>JAZRUQ010000085.1:0-5120 GCA_045652605.1 Erysipelotrichaceae bacterium | reverse complement strand
CCCTCTGCGCACAAGAATCGTCTTCTGGAAATCAGTCTGATTCAAAAATTCAAGAACTGCTTTCTCTTCCTCTGGCTTGCAGCACACAAGCAGTTTGATTTCTACATCCTTCTTCAGAATGTCAGCAGCGATCACCATCGTAGTAATTGATTCATTATCGCTGGTTCCCATAAACACTGCAATACCATGGCCGCTTTCACCAACAGTATCTGTTAAATACCCATAATCTACTGGATAAACCAGATTCTTATATTGTGGATGAACTGTTCCTTTTGGACGAACAATCTCCATATGACTTGAATAATAAAGTGTATCAATTTTTTGCCAGAAATAGGCATTGTTTAGAAATTCAGACATAATGTCCTCCCTTGCTGAGTCTTTCAACAGTTTTATTCTATCAAACTTCATATAAAAAGTAAATGAAAATGTTTCATGCATTGAAACTAATTTACACTCTCACATAACTATCTTTTGAAAAAATTTACATTTTTATTTACATAAACATAAAAAGGAATGCAACGCATTCCTTTTACAAACGATAGGTAAAAATACATTTCTTTCTGTCACCCCATTTATAACAGGAGTGATTCTGCGGAACATCCACAATCCCTTCCAAAATTCCATCCAGTGCTTCCAGTGTTTTTCTTGAAGCATGGTTATCTGGGTTGCAGGTAATCTGCAAAGTTTCCATCCCCAGCTGTTTTGCACATCGAAACAAAAGGCGACATGCCTTCAGCGCATAATGATGTCCTCTGTATTTTTCATCAACGTGATAGCCTACCTGCCCTAAAATTTCAAGTTCAGGATTCATTCCCATTCTGAGATCACAATAACCTACTTTTCGCTGAGGTGAAACGGTCAGTATATCAAAATAGATAGTTTCTACTGTCTGATTAAACTCGAAAGTCTTGTAACGATAACGTTCTCGTATCGTTATTTCATTGTCTGTATAAGCCAGTTTCTTTCTAAAGAACATGTTCAGATGCCATCATCAGCACTTCTTCCACATCATTCATGGAAAGTGCCCCTTCTTTCACCTTGATGCCATCCACATAGAAACATGGTACATAGTAGTAATTATACTGGTCAGCCAGCTCTTTTTGTACAGATTCTTCAATCATTTCAATTTCAAGTTCTTTAAAGCGATCTTCTTTTAAAAGAACATTCAAATCAGCTCTGGTCTTTTTACAATGCGGACAATAATCCAGATAAAACAGCTGAATCTTTTTCATCTTTATTTCCCCAGTACTCGAACCATAGATTCAAGTATATATGTCAATTCTTTTTTCTGCTCTGGATTTAGTTTCGATTGAGTAGATGGATCATAACTGTCAACAGCTCCAATGTGACTGTCAATCACCTGACCATTGACAATCACAAAAACCTGAGGCACATAAAAGACTGGTTCTCCATCCTCTTTTTCAAGGAAATCAGCATACATATCCAGAAAGCGATTGATATCTTCATCAGGAATTGCATCAACTGTGCTGAATACATCAATGTAATATACCATCTGCCCATACTTTTTCGCCAGATCATTTAAAATAGGAACAACCTGAAGACAGTATGGACAAGTGTTATATCCAAAATACAGGATACCCGTTGCCTGTTCATCCACAAGACGGAAGCTTTCTTTCATCGTTGTACGGCGATAAACATGATCAGTATCAGTAAACCCCTGGTATTCCGTCATATCAACTGGTACATTCATCAGTTCAATCACTTTGTGTTCTCCTGATGGAACATCATATTCTTTAAATTGTGTCTCTGTTTTACTTATGCATCCACTGAGCACAAGAAAAGCTAGAAGACATACAATCAGTTTCTTCATTCATTTCCCTCCTCAATTTTAGTCACCACAATCTGGTCTACAATCGCTTCAACTTCTTCACGAGTGGCCAAAGTGTGAGAAAGAGCTGTTGCACTTCCGCATGCACTTGCGTATTGGAAGATTTTCAACAGATCCTGTGAACGCAGATAATTCATCAGAAAACCTGCCACAACGCTGTCACCTGCACCAATGGTATTTTTCACTTCTCCAGGCACAACATTGGTCTTGTAAGCACCTGTAGAATTCACCAGGATTGCACCATCTCCACCTAGTGAAACAATACAGTTTTCTGCACCCATTTCCACCAGTTTCTTCGCATCACGGACAATATCCTGTTCAGTGAAAATCGTTCCATTGAACATCTCTTCCAGCTCATCCAGATTCGGTTTTACCAGAAGCGGCTTATATTTCAAAAATGCCAGCATGGTTGATGGCTTTGTATCCAGTACAATTTTCACTTCATTCTCATGGCAGTATTCCATCATTTTTTCTGCCATGTCAAAACAATTGTCAGGACAGCTTCCTGAAAGCACTAGAATATCATAGCTGTTGAGCTTTTCAACTCGGCGAAGCATGCTTCGTTTTTCTTCTTCCGTAACTTGCGGACCTCTTGCATTCAATGTAGTTTCTACATTGGTAAATGCCTTTACATTGATACGTGTATGGTCTTTGATGTATGTAAAATTGGGTTCAATGTAAGTATAACGCTGCAGATGCTGCATGAAAAAATCACGGGTAAAACCTCCCACAAATCCTAAAGCACGTGAAGGAATGCGCAGGTTATTCAATACAATTGATACATTGATACCTTTACCTCCTGCTTCATAATGTTCAGATACACTGCGATTCAGTTTCCCTGATTCAAGTTTGTCAAAGTCCATGTAGTAATCCAAAGATGGATTCAATGTGCAGGTATAAATCATCCAATTTCCTTCTTTCTATCTTATTCCTGATTCAAAAAATCAGGGATCATCTTTTCCTGAATCAAAAGACGAACCATTGTATTATCCACAGAGAATTCCTGTGAAATTTCTTTGATCTGATTCAATGCTTTCTGTTTGACTGCCTCTTGTACCGGCTTTTTCACAGCACGAATCATCAGATTTTTCAAGGAGTGATCCATATCAATAAACTCCAGAACCTGAGTCTGATAGCCACAGACAACCAGTGCCTGAGCACGAATTGTATCACTCAGCAATGCGCATAAACGCTCTTTGACAATCCCATACTTCAACAAGGATTCAAAGCGTTCAGATTCAATCTGAGTGCTTGCCTCATGGTGACAGCATGGCACCGACATGATGGCTTTGGCATTTTGACGTACTGCATGATACAGCGCATAATCTGTTGCCGTATCACAAGCATGAAGAGTAACCACCAAATCCACTGGCTCTTCTTCACTCCAAGCCTGAACATTGCCCACCATGAATTTCAGCTGATCATAGCCATAGTTTAATGCTACTTTCTGACAATGTTCAATCACATCTTTCTTTAAATCCAGACCTGTAATTTCAACATCCAGCTTTCTGACTTCATGCAGATAATAATACAGAATAAATGTCAGATAACTTTTGCCGCATCCAAAATCGACAATACGCAGTTTCTTGTCTTGTTTTGCATCTTTCAGACAATCATCCACCAATTCCAGAAAACGATTGATCTGACGCAGCTTCTGACGCTTAGAGGCAAGAATCTGACCTTCCTTGGTCATAATCCCAAGATCTACCAGCGGACCAATCACTTCATCCTCTGGAAGCAAGGTATTCTTTTTACGATCATGATTCGCATCAGTGGTACGTTTCTGTTTTAAAGCCTGCTTCATCACAAAGATTTTCCCCTTTTTGGAAATCTTTAATGCTGCTTCTTCATTTTCAGTAAACGCATGCACCTGTTTAAAATCTTCACTTAATCTGACCAGTTCATCAACCAGATCATTCTCTTCTACAAAACGATGGAAAACCTGAGTCACTGTAAAGGACTCTACCTGATAGCCTGAACGTTTCTTATCAGAAATCCATTTCAAAGTCATCTTCTGATATTCCTGATCTTTCTTCTTAGGCTGTGACAAAACAACACGAATCATTCTGCCTTCAAATAAATTGATCAAGGTTTCTCTCATAAATTCACAACTTCCTCAACCAGATTCAACAGAATCTGAACCATCTTTTCCATATCCTGTACACAAGCCACTTCATGACGACCATGATGATTGGAAGATCCCGTACCCAGATTTGGACATGGAAGCCCCATAAATGTCAAAGTACTTCCATCTGTACCACCACGAGCCGGCTCATTGATAACACTGTATCCTGCCTTAGCTACAGCACGATTTGCCAGTTCACACACATGAGGAACTTGATTCAGAAGTTCTTTCATGTTTTTATACTGATCACGCAGTTTCAGTTCAATAATCTGTTTTTCATAACGATCATTGATCAAAGCAGCATTCTGCTCCATCTGTTTCTTCATTTCTTCAAGCTGATTCAAATCATGATTGCGAATGATATAACTCATAGTTGTCATTTCGCAGTTTCCACTCATAAAATCCAGATGATAGAACCCTTCACGGCCTTCAGTGTGTTCAGGACGTGAGATATGAGGTAAAAGATGATGGAATTCCTGCGCAACATTCAAAGAATTGATCATCACATCTTTGGCAGAACCTGGATGTACCGCTACACCATACACCGTTACCTTTGCCTCAGCTGCATTGAATGTTTCATCCGTAACACCATTGATCAGCCCACCATCTACGGTATAGGCAAACTCGGCACCAAAACCCGGCACATCAAAATGATCTGCACCACGTCCAATTTCTTCATCTGGCGTAAAACCAATCTGAATATCTCCGTGTTCAATTTCAGGGTGAGCCATCAGATATTCAACCATAGTCAGAATTTCCGCAATACCCGCTTTATCATCTGCACCAAGCAGTGTTGAGCCATCTGTCACGATGATATCTTTGCCAATGTACTGCTTCATCGCAGGAAATTCTTCTACTTTTGTCACTACAGAATCACTCAGCCACAAATCAGAACCATCATAATTGCAGATCAGACGAGGCTTAACGTTCTTTCCACTGTAATCTGGAGCAGTGTCCATATGAGCAATCAGTCCAAAAGAAGGAACTTTCTTTGCTGTGTTGGATTTGCACGTTCCATACACATACCCTGTATCTGAAACACGCACATTCGCAAGTCCCATTTCTCTCATTTCATAAGCCAGGACTTCTGCAAAATCCTTCTGTACAGCCGTACTTGGAACAGTTGTACTGTTTGGATCCGATGTT
>JAZRUQ010000084.1:0-8613 GCA_045652605.1 Erysipelotrichaceae bacterium | reverse complement strand
GACCACAGAGTTTATGGCCGGAAAATGCCAGAAAATCAACATCCAGATCTTTGACATCTGTTTTAACGTGAGGCACCCACTGGGCACCATCACAAACTACAACAGCTCCATATTCATGGGCAATTGCAGTAATCTCTTTGATTGGATTTTTATAACCTAAAACGTTGGATACGGCAGCTACTGCAACAACCTTAACACCTGAATGCATTGCAGATTGAAAGCTTTCAACTGTCAGTTCTCCTTTATCCGTTAAAGGAATATATTCAATTTGTGCACCTGTTTTTTTCGCAACGGTAAACCATGGAAGAATGCTTGAAGCATGTTCTTCATGCGTTGTTAAAATGACATCGCCTTCTTTTAGATTGTCCATTCCATAACCATATGCAATCTGATTTAACGCAGCACTGGCGCCGGAAGTAAACACAATTTCATTCACTTCTGCATTCAGAAAACAGGCCACTGTTTTGCGTCCTTGTTCATATTCATTGGAAATCTGAAAAGACAGATCATAGTCACCGCGATGAATGTTGCAGGATGTTTCTGTATAATAGCTGACAACAGCATCAATCACTGACTGTGGTTTCAGCGTTGTCGCACCATTGTCCAAGTACACAAGCGGATGATTCTGCATCATCTTTCCATTCAGCATTGGAAAATCTTTACGAATTTCATTTACATCGAACATACCTGATTCACCTTCGCTTCAATTTTTTCTTTCATTTGCGCTTTCAGTGAAACATCACTCAATACTTCTGCAATTGGCATCAAAGCACCAAGCGTAATCAATTGTGTTGCTTCATTTTTGCTCAGACCGCGTGACTGCAGATAATACATCTGATTTTCATCAATCTGTCCAACTGTTGTCGCATGAGATGCTTCAACATCATTTTCATCAATCAGAAGCTGCGGCAGAACAGTTGCATATTTAGGCTGATCAAAAGTCAGAGCACGTGACTTCTGATGACTCTTTGATCCTTTTGCCCCCTTGATAATCTTCCCGGTTGCATCCAGATGCAGTTTACCACCTTCAAGCAGGACAGCAGAATGATTCATATAGGATTTTGTTTCAAGATTCTCATGAACAATTGCAGTAATCAGCTGTTTTTCACCTTTGTTTAACACAGCACTGTTCATATCACATTGTGCTCCTCTTCCAGTCAGCTTGATCTGAGAAAAGACACTTGTCGATGCTTCATTGAATTCCGCAAAAGATACGGTACACATTCCCATTTCATCTACATTTCCATTCAAATTTAAAGAAGTATGTGAACTGCTTTCATTCATCACAAAGAGGTTCACATTAGCATATGATCCACAATCAAAATTCAAATTCAGTTCTGGTGCATTCTGAATCAGGACCACAACATTGCTTGTTACATTGTCAGAAATATTCAGATCCAGACTCACTTTCTTTTGACCATCAAAAACAAGTTCAAGATCTTCCGACTGATTGATGCAAAGTGCATCAGCCAGATCATTAATGATAAGCTTCTGCATAAAGCTTACTTCACTTTCTTGGAAACAGCGCAGCTGCCCAGGGATACAACCTGTTTCTTTTCAGGCTTGTTCACATTGATATTCAACTGCTTGTACAGCCAGTCATATCCTTCTGTATCAATCTTTTCAACCAGTGACTGATCCCCTTCATAAACAATCTTTCCATCAATCAGAACATGTGCATGAGTTGGTTTCAGCAGCTGATAGAAACGTTCATAATGTGAAACAACAAGCAGACCCATATGATCTTTCTTCTGCATCTCAACCACTGCATTAGCTACGATTTTCAACGCATCGACATCAAGACCTGAGTCAATTTCATCCAGCATTGCCATCGATGGCTTCAGCATTTTCATCTGAACGATTTCATTGCGCTTCTTTTCTCCACCAGAAAAGCCTTCATTCAGATAACGATGTGCAAGATCCGGTTTCATTTCCAGTTCTTTGATTGTTGATTCCATCTCTTTAATAAACTTAAAGAGTGAAACTGGCTTTTCAGAACGTGCATTCATGGCAGCTCTTAAGAAATCTGAGTTGGTTACACCACTGATTTCCTGTGGGTACTGCATTCCTAAAAACAGACCTGCACGGCTTCTTTCATCTACACTCATTGACAGAACATCTTTTCCATCAAATGTGATTGTTCCTTCTGTGACATGATATTTTGGATGACCCATAATGGCTGCAAGAAGTGTACTTTTTCCGTTGCCGTTAGGTCCCATCAAGGCATGAATTTCATCCGAATTGACTGTTAAATCAACACCTTTCAGAATTTCTTTACCTTCTATTTCAACATGAAGATTTTTAATAACTAATACGCTCATAATGACATCCTTCCGTATTCTACTTTAAATATCTTTGACATTATAACAGAAATCTAAACCTTATTCCAGTGATGTTATCCGTCGCACAGATCTGCAATTTGGTGCTTTAAATGAAAAAGAGCTTTACAAACATTAGATTCACGTAAAATTCAGATAAGAAAGGTCAGTTTTTATTTGAAAACATAAGACAAATACTCTATAATATCTGAGTGATTCACTAAAGGAGGAACTTATGAAGAAAGTATTTAAAGAATACTGGCTGCTGATGCTCATCGGTGCTCTGCTTCTTTGTGGTTCAGTCTACTTTGTCATTGAAGATAACACTGGCAAGATTGCCGGCAAAAAAGAAAATGGCAATGATGTTGTGTTCTCTATCGGTACTGAAAACGTAACTGCTGATGAATTCTACGATAGTCTGTATGAAGCTTACGGATCTGCTGGAATTTACCAGTTCATGCTGAAAGCTGTTGCTGATGCATCTTACGAAACTACAACTGAAATGAAGGACCTGGCTGAACTGTACGCTGAAAATGTAAAAGCAAACTATATGAGCAGCTACGGCGGCGAATATGAAACTTACCTTGTTTCAGACCTTCAGTCTCTGGGATACAACTCAATCGATGATCTGACAACATATTTCGTTAACTATCAGAAAACAAATCAGTTCTTGATTGAAACAGTAACTGACGAAAATGATGGTACATGGAATGAATACGCAAAGGAAAAAAGCCCACGCGTAGTTAGTCACATCCTGATTAAAATGGCTGACCCAGAAAATCCAACTGACGAAGAAATGGCAAAAGTCAATGCAGTCAATGATGCATTGGCAAGTGGCGAAGAATTCGGCAAAGTCGCAGCTGCACACTCTGAAGACTCATCTGCATCAACAAATGGACTTCTTGGATATGCGGATGCAAATACAAGCTATGTTGAACCATTCCTGAAGGCAATGCTGACTCTTGAAGAAGGAGAAACTTCTGAATGGGTGAAAACTGAATACGGTTATCATCTGATCAAATGTGATTCTACTTCACTCGATTACTTCGTTGCAAACTACAGTGAAGATATGCTGAATGCAGTTCTGTCTTTTGATCCAACTGTACAGCCACGTGCTGTCTGGGCAAAGGCAAACGAACTTGGCATCGTATTCACTGATGAAGCTGTCAAGGCGAACCTGTTGAAATACATGGGTCTGGAAAGTGAGGCTGAATAATCATGAAAAAACTGATTGCGATTCTCTGCCTGCTTGTTCTTGCTGGCTGCTCTGATGCTTATGCATCAATCAATAACGCAAAAGAAACTGTATTTACAGTTGGTTCAACAACTGTAACTCGTGGTGATCTGTACGATTTCATGAAAGCACAGGATGGCGGCTATACTGCAGTGAACACTGCTATGGAAAACATTCTGAATGCGAATGTAGAAGTAACTGAAGACATGAATAAAACTGTTGAAGATACTTTGTCAATGTACGAATCACTGCTTGGCGAAAACCTGGAATCTTACATTATGTCTATGGGGTATGCATCACTTGAAGCATTCAAAAATGATATGCTGCTGAGTGAACAGGCTTCTGTTCTTACAGCTAACTATGTTGAAACAAACTTTGAACTGCTGTGCGGCACTTATGCTCCAAAGAAAGTTAAGATTGCTGTATTTGCTGATCAGGAAACTGCATTAAAGGCACAGACTGAACTGAAAAACGGTGCGGACTTTGCAGAAGTTTCAGAAACTTACAAGAGCACTGGATCAAAAGATTCCATCATCTTCACAACTCAGTCTTCTTACCCTACTGCTGTTACATATGCAGTATCAGAAATGACTGATGGTATGGTTTCAGATGTTGTAGCAAACGAAAAATCATTCTATGTTGTTGTGATGGAAAAAACAAATGCACTTGATTTCAAAGATGAAGCTGTTAACACAATCGCTGCAATCAGCAAAGTTTCAAACGATGCTCTGATGAGCTCAATTGAAGCTGCAGGTTTCCATGTTTATGACAAGAACCTGTACGATGCAATTGCAAAAAACTATCCTGATTATCTGTCAGAATAACCAAAAGGTGCGAAAGCACCTTTTCTTTTATGTTATAATATGTAAAAAGGAGAAAACAAAATGTGTGTATTCTGTAAAATTGTAAAGGGAGATATCCCTAGTGCTAAAATTTATGAAGATGAAGATGTATTGGCTATTCTTGATTTAAGTCAGGTTACTTATGGTCATACACTGGTCATGCCTAAAAAACATGTCAGCGACCTGATTGAATGTGATCAGGAAACATATCTGAAAGTCATGGCAGTTGTTCAGAAACTCTCTAAACAGATCACTGAAAAGTGCAATGCCAATGGATGCAACATCTTAAGCAACATCAAAGAAGCTGCAGGTCAGACTGTCATGCATATGCATGTTCATATCATTCCACGATATGATGCAAACGATGCCCTGGAAATTAATTTCAACCCATCGAAGAAAGTTGAGCTTTCTGAAGTTCAGAAAACAATCCTTAACTAAGAAAAAGACGCAGATTATTCTGCGTCTTTCTTATCTTCGGTATTTTCGTCAGTGTTTTCTTCTGTCGAAGAATCTACATTTTCTTCATCTCCGCATTTGAAACCAGCATCTTTCATTTGTGTTAAAAGAGCTTCAGCATCCAAAGAAACAATTTGCATCAGTTCCATCATTGCATCTTTACTTGAAGGACTGATGTTTTTCACATCAAACTCAAGAGTTACAAGAATGCCTGTTTCTGTGTCTACGATGCTAGTTTTCATCTTTTCATCAGCTGTATATTCACTCAGCTGTTTTTCATAATATTCTTTATAGATGACAAGAACATCAGGTTCAGCAGAATCAATCTGAAGCGTCTGCTTCAATGAAACAATCTGACCATCCTTATCAGAAGCCACATCTCTTCCCTCTGTCATTGTTACTGTGTTATTGCCACTCACCAGGGTGCATGCAGCTTTTTCTTTTGCAGCAGAGCATCCGCAAAGCATCAGCAGCACTAGGCATCCCAACATGATTTTTTTCATAAAGTTCACTCCTAACTATACAAATATTATACAACAGAAAGAGGTCCGTTGAAAGACCTCTTATTTTGTTTTCGGTTTATAGAAAGCACGATTTTCAAGCGGAAACATACGAGATGTAAATGCCCCCTCTTCTGTGTTATCCAAAGCCCCTGTTAATGCAATGATACGCGCATCCAGATTATCAATCAAAGACAGAACTTCTGCTTCCATCAGAAGTGGAAGAACAGGAGATCCGTATTCCAGCTTGCCATGGTGAGAAAGCACCATATGACGAAGCAGTGTTTCTTCTTCTGTATCGGCAAATCCAAGATCTGTAGCAACCTGTGCAATTTTTGCATTCATCACAGAAATGTGACCAAGCAGTTTGCCCTGAAGAGTATATTCGGTTGCGATTGGACCTGACAGTTCAGTGATCTTGCCAATATCATGCAGCAAGATACCGCTGACCAAAAGATCGCGATTCAGCTGAGGATACACACGACACAGATTTTCAGAAATATCCAGCATGCCTACTACATGAGTCGCTAGACCACCTACAAAATTGTGATGATTCTTAGAAGCTGCAGGATAATCAAAGAATTCATTTTGATAATCTGTAAAGAAACGAATCAGAATCTTGCGATAGATTTCATTCTGAACAGAATAAATTGCATCTTTGATTCTTTCCTTCAAAACATCTTTTGAAATCCATGAACTGGTCACAAATTCAGAAAGATCAAACTGTGTCTGATCGACATTTAATAAAGAATGAATTCTGAGCTGCAGAGCATTTCTATATTTCAGCACTTCACAGCGCACTTCATAAATACGACCTGTCTCTACAATTTTAGCCTGATCTTCTTTCACATCCCAGACTTTACCTTCAATGCTGCCAGTGTTATCTGACAGTGTAACAGAAAGATATGGAGCACCATTGGAAGTCACTCCTTTGACCAGGTTGGTAACTAGGCCATAAAACGTCAAACTCTGACCATCAACTAAATCTTTAACTTTCGTGTTCATTTTCCCACTCCATTTCACTTAATACTAGATAAATATCATCAATCTCGAATCCTTGAGATGAACAATATCGAAATACACGATTACGAAGCTCTACCCCGCTGTATTTCTTTTCATAACGCTGCTTGGCTTTCATAGCCAATTGGCGCAGTACTCTTCTCTCTTCAGAAATCTCGTCTTCAAAATTCAAAAACTGCAGTGCCTTCTGTGTGATTTCCTGCGTAAATCCCTGCACATACAGCTTCTGAGCAATCATCATCTTTGTCTTGCGCAAAGACTTATCTTTGATTTGATGCTGAATCTTTCCCGCATATCGAATTGCATTTGCAGTTTCTTCATCTTCTTCTTTCAGCTCTTCAAGCACCTGAGTGATGATTTCTTCATCAACTCCCCTTGTCTTCAAATCTTTGATAATACGACGCTCTCCCATCAATGCAGCTTTCATTGACGTAACTTTAGATCGAGTGTATTTAACATCATCAATATAGCCTTTTTCTTCAAAGCGACGAAGAATTTCATCAATGTGTTCACTTGTCAGTTCTTCCTTTTCACTCAGCCAGTCAACCATTTCCTTGCGGGTACGATCTTTAATCACCAATCTTTTTAACGCAGACTGATACGCTTTAACAACACTTTCTTCCTTCATCAGAATCTGCAGATCATCTGGATTGACCACTGAATGCAATCTCAGATTCATTGAAATGTATGTATCCAATGAAACAAGAACTCTAACATCTTTCTGAATTCCTTCTAAAAGCAGCTCTACAAAGGCATCTTTGGATTTGATCTGAGCAATGCGATAATAACCCTGATAGGTATGGATTGCGCTTTGATATACATCAAGAACACGCTGATAGAACACTCTGCTGTCATACGGTTCAACACGCTTTAAAGTGTTGGATACAATTGTCTGCTTATGTTCCAGTGAACTGTCCACATACGCTTCCATTTTCAATGCGAATTCATCAGCATCTATAAACAGATATCCTGTTTCATCTTCAAGCACAAGCTCTTCCAATACATCATCAGGACGAGCAAAGACAGGAAGTTTTGAAGCAAGTGCTTCAATAAAGGTAAGTCCCTGTGTTTCCGTTGTCGATGCACTGACAAACACATCAGCAGCATGATAATAGCTCGGAACTTCGTCCGGTCTTTTCTTTCCTGCAAAATGCACAAGATGGTTCAACCCCAGTGAATCTGCCTGTTTTTCCAATGCAGGACGTTCAGGACCATCGCCGACAATCAGAAAATGAATGTCATTACGTCCCTTTTCAGCCAGCACTTTAAACCCATCAATCACAAGATCAACGGCTTTCTCTTTAGCAAGGCGCCCCATAAACAGCACAACAGTATCAGATTCGCTGAATCCAAATTCTTTTTTAATGTGTGCAACAGCCTGTTCATTCTTTTTATCCTGATCAAATCGTGTTACATCAAGACCAGTTGGAATGACATGAATGCTGCGTTTAATTCCATATCTTAAAAGCATTTCTTTTGTCTTGGCTGATGGAGAAATCACTTCAACAGAGCTTTCTGCAGCAAATTTGCTGTATGTACTGACTGCTTTCTTTGCAGCCTTTTCAACTGAATCCAAATTAAACTTGTTGACATAATGCGTATAATCTTCATACGTTGTATGATATGTCGATACAAGAGGAATTGATAGATAACGTGAAATAATACGTGCAAAGATACCAATCCCAAACTCAGTATGCGCATGAATCAAATCCAGATTCATTTCTTTGATTTTATTCAGACAAGTAAAATGAATTGGACTCGTTAAAATATAACCATACAACTGTTTCAATTCAATACCTGGAAGACGCAGTACATTGTCCTTGTATTCTACTTCCAGTAAATTGGAATGAGTCGTCACGACATAGACATTATGACCATGACGTTCCAATTCAGTTTTTAATGTCACAATAGATGAAACAACACCATTGATTTCTGGAGTAAATGTATCAGTAAATAATGCAATATTCATTGTTATCCCTCCAATGACCTATTAATTCTATTTTAAAAGAAAATCGTTTAAAGGTCCAGTTAACATCTTACAGACAACACGAAAAAAAAGCAAGAAAAAGGAACAGGATATCTCCTGTTCCTTCATTGTGAAATTAGTCTTTAGAAAGCTTAACCAGACGGTTGTAACGCTTCTGAGCATCTCTCTTAGTCATTTCAAACATTTCGTAAGCAGTTTCACCTTTCAGCTTAGGAAGCTGGCTGTAACGAGTTTCTGACAGGATGAATTCCTGGAA
>JAZRUQ010000083.1:0-9327 GCA_045652605.1 Erysipelotrichaceae bacterium | reverse complement strand
GGATAACCTGGTTTACCGTATGGGATTCGCAAGAACTCGTCGCGGTGCTAGACAGCTGGTTAACCACGGACATATCCTGGTTAACGGTAAGAAGGTTGATATCCCTTCAGCAATCATGACTCCAGGATGCGAAATTTCTGTTAAAGAAAAGTCAAGAAACATGGCTAGCATCAATGAAGCTCTGGAAGCAAATCTGAGCCCTAAGGCTTTCGTTACAGTTGACAAAGACAATAAGAAAGGTACTTTCGTACGTCTGCCTGAACGTAACGAACTGAATGCTGAAATCAACGAACAGCTGATCGTCGAATTCTACAACAGATAAGTTCGAACTTAAAAAGCCCTTCAGGGCTTTTTTTGTTATTTATATAACAAAAAGTGATGCAATACTGCATCACTTTCGTTTTAATGTTCTGAATAATAACGGATAATTGTCTTCACCAGTTCTGCCGCCAGCTCAACATCATCATTGCAGATGGCATATTTGTACTTGTTGACAAGTTCCATTTCTTTCAAAGCTTTGCTTAAACGCTGCTGAACGATTTCTTCCGCTTCAGTAGCACGGCCACGAATTCTTCGTTCAAGTTCTTCCATGCTTGGTGGAGTGATGAAGATTGTCAGTGCATCAGGACACTTTTTCTGTACCTGCATGCAGCCCTGAACTTCAATTTCCAAAAGTACATTTCTTCCTTCATCCAGAAGACGATTGACATTCTTTAATGGTGTACCATAGAAATTGCCTACAAATTCAGCATATTCAAGAAGCTCATCATTTTCAATTGCAGCTTTGAATTCTTCTTTTGTGACAAAATCATAATTCACATGATCGACTTCACCAGGTCGCATTGAACGAGTTGTCATAGATACTGAATATGAAAGCTTTAACTCAGGATCATCCACAAATCTCTTAACAATTGTACCCTTTCCAACTCCGCTAGGTCCACTGATGACAATTAATTTACCACGTTTCATTTCTATCCCCTCAATATGATTACTTCAAATCAACTGAAGCGATGTTGTCCATATCGTCAAATTCCTGGTTTTCTCCACCCATTGCCCAGATAAATGTATAGTTGGAAGTACCTACACCAGAATGAATAGACCATGAAGGACTGATTACAGCATCAAAGTTCTTCATCACGATATGACGAGTTTCATCAGCTTCACCCATCATATGGAAAACAACCTGATTTTCTGGAATTTCAAAGTATGTATAGATTTCCATACGACGTTCATGTGTATGACATGGCATTGTATTCCAGTTGCTTCCAACTTCAAGATTAGTCATACCCATAGTCAGCTGACAAGTCTTCAAAACAGCTGGATGAATGAACTGGTTGATTGTACGCTTGTTGCAAGTCACTACATCACCAAGTGTACGCTTTGCAGCTTCTTCAATAGTAATCAGCTTAGTTTCATATGCACAATGTGCAGGTGCTGATACCATGTAGAATTTAGCAGGCTGATCTTTATCATTTGATGAGAACAGCACTTCTTTTGTCCCCTGCGTAATATACAGGCAATCTTTATAACCCAATGAATATTCAACACCATCGGCTACAATTTTACCTGCTCCACCTAAGTTGAAGATACCAATTTCACGACGTTCCAGTACATAATGAGTACCAAAGTTAGCCCATACATCAAGACCTTTATCCAATGATACAGTTTCATTGACTGGCATACATCCAAACGTCACCATACGGTCAACATGAGAGTAAACAGAAACTACTTCATCTGGTCTGTACAGGTCAGTGATTAAAAATTCATCACGTGTTTCCTGTGTAGTGTAGCGTTTAAAATCACGCTGATTGCAAGAATAACGAATATCCATAATTTCCTCCTGATTGTTTCTCTAATTTTACTAAATGCTCATGGCGCTTGTCAATCAATCCATCCGATTTAGGTGTGAACTGACAGTTATTGTGTTATAATAATCAGGATTTAGAAAGAAGTGAGATTATGGCACTGGATGGCATTATTCTTTATCAGCTTGTCAAAGAACTGAAAAAGCCTCTTCCATTACGTATTAATAAAATTTATCAGATATCAAACACAGAACTGTTGTTTCAATGTCGAGGAAAACAGAAAGTAAGTCTGCTTGTATCTGCACATTCACAATACAATCGTATCTGCATTACTGAAAAAAGTTATCCCACACCAGAAAGCCCAAGTCCATTTGTCATGCTGCTGAGAAAGCATCTTGAAAACGGCATGATCATTTCCATTGAACAAGGCGGACTGGATCGATGGCTCGACATCACCATCATGATCAGAAATGAAATCGGTGATCGTGTTGAACGTCATCTTTATATTGAACTCATGGGAAAATATGCAAATGTGATCTTAGTCGATGAACATGAAAAGATTCTGGATGCATTGAAACGTATCCCTCCTTTTCAGAACAACCAACGTACGATTCAGCCAGGTGCATTGTTCAAAAAACCTAAAGCACAAGAAGGAAAACAGAATCCCTTTGACAGCTGCACTCTTGATTTGAGTCAATCATTGACTTCGCAGCTTCATGGTTTCTCTCCAGTTTTATCCAAAGAAGTTCTCTATCGCATGGATAAAGGTGAACTGTTTGAAGACATCATGAAACAGATTGAAAACTCTGAAAGTTTCTATTTGTGTGAAGCTGTAGGTGAAATGCAGTACCATGTCATTCCCTTAAGTCATTTATCAGAAACCTTTGAACATTATCCAATGATGATGGGGATGGATGTTCTGTATTATCACAAAGAAGAAAAAGACCGTATCAAGCAGATTACAGGTGACTTGTTTAAACTGGTTCGAGCTCAGCTGAAACATCATAAAACAAAACTGCCTAAACTGATAGAAGCATATGATGAAGCACTGGATTGTCAGAAATGGCAGGAATATGGAGATTATCTGCACGCTTACGCCTGGATGGTCAAAAAGGGAGAAAAATCAGTTACCTTTGACCGTTTTGAAGGTGATGGAACAATCACTATTCCCCTTGACCCTAAATTGGATGGCCGTCAAAACGCCAAAAAATGTTTCCAGAAATACACCAAGGGCAAAAAAGGTCAAGTGCATCTTTTAGAACAGATTGATTTATGTACAAAAGAAATTGAATATTTTGAAGCTTTGGATCAGCAGCTTGAACTTGCAGATTTCAATGATGCTTCTGAAATCAGAGATGAACTTGTTCAACAAGGCTATCTCAAGGAACAAGTCCGTAAAATCCGCAAAAAGAAAAAAGAAACTGCCCCTGCCATCACTGTACTTCAATTTGATGAACAGACACAGATTCTTTTTGGTAAAAACAACCTGCAAAATGATTATCTAACCTTTAAGATTGCACGCAAAGACTATATCTGGATGCATGCCAAAGACTATCATGGGGCCCACGTTGTCATCACCAATCCAAATCCAACAGAAGATATGATTCGCTTAGGTGCACACATAGCAGCATGGTATTCTAAAGGACGAATGTCAAGTTCAGTCCCTGTTGACTGGTGTCCGGTTAAAAACTTAAAGAAAGTTCCTGGCACAAAACCTGGGTTTGTCTCCATGAGCAGCTATAAGACTATTTATATTGATCCTGAACAAAAAGAAATCGAAGCTTATTTCTAAGCTTCGATTCTTTTTTATTTCAGTTTCCCTTCATTTGCCAGACGCTTTAACTGTTTTACTTCAAACGGTTTCAACAGACGATATTCACCTGGTCTTAAATCATTCACCATAAGGAATCCCAATGATTTACGATTCAGTTTTCTTACTTCATAGCCGAAGTATTCCATCATGCGTTTTACCTGATGATTTCTGCCTTCCATAATGGTCAGTTCCAAAGATGTCTGATTCTTGTCAAAATCCTTGTTTGTTACCCAAACCTTTGCAGGGAGTGTCATAATACCATCCAGTTCAACACCAGATTCCAGCTGCTTGATTTCTGGAGTCTTAAGAATTCCATTGATAATCAGCTCATATGTTTTTGGAATATGATAACGAGGATGAATAATCTCATTAGCGAATTCTCCATCATTCGTTAAAATCAGAACACCTGTTGTATCATAATCCAATCGACCAACTGGGAATACACGTTCATTAATCTCTGTAATATCGACAACTGTCTTGCGCTGATGTTCATCATTCAGTGAACAGATGGTCTTTTTAGGCTTGTTCATAACATAGTAAACCTTGTTTTCTCTAACAATTGGCTTACCATCGACACAGATTTTAGCACCCTGTCTTACCTGAACACCCATTTCTGTTACCAGTTTACCATCAACTGTAACACGACCTTCTTTGATCATTTCTTCCGCCTTGCGTCTTGAGGCAATACCGCTTTGTGCGATGACTTTCTGTAATCTTTCCATCGTACTCACTCCTAACCTGCCCTATTTTACCATGAATCAGAAAAAAAGCATAGAGAGAAATATGGCAGTTGATATCCCGACAACATCCGCAAACAAGCCAATCCACATGGCATTGCGTATCCTTTTAATGCCGACTGATGAAAAATACAAGGCAAGCACATAAATCGTTGTATCCGTTGACCCTTGTATGACAGAAGCCATCAGACCATACAAAGAATCTGGGCCATATATCTGAAAGATATTGACCATCATTGCTAGCGATGCACCACCTGATATAGGCCGGAAAATACACATCGCCAGCAGCTCAGATGGAAGTTTGACAAAAGGAATCTGGATCAGATCAAACAAATGAGACTCACGTATCAGATTGACCATTAAAATCATCGCCATTAAACTAGGCAGAATCGAACTGATTAAATTAAGCCCATCTTTTACACCGAGGACAAAATACTCATATGAATTTACTTTTTTGATAAAACTTATAAAGAAAATCAGCAAGATAAAACCAGGTAAAATCCAGACACTAAGATTTTCGATAGTTCCACCACCTATCCAGCAGCAGCCCTGCAATAGATGCCATCAGTGTACTAAGTATTGCATAAGGAATGTATTGAGTGGACATCAAAGACCCGCCAGCTTGTCGATATGCAATAATATTTGTAGATAGTAATGTAACACCAGCAGTATTTAGCACAAGAAATGTGATCATAGGTCGAGATGCAGTCTTTTTGTCAGGATTGAGCTCCTGTAGATACTCCATCGCCTTCAGCCCAGATGGTGTAGCCGCAAAGCCCAGACCAAACATGTTGATCACAATGTTGGCACCTATATACTGAAGTGCCGGATTATCCATCGGCACATCTGGAAACAATCGCACTAAAAGCGGCTGCATCAGTTTCTGCAATTCTTTCAACAAACCGCATGCTTTCGCAACTTCCATGATACCACTGAAAAAACAGGTCATCATGATCACTGGCACAACAAAGTCAAAAGTATCCTGTCCCACCTCTATTAAAACCTGATTCATCGTTTCTATCTGTCCACTTATCACACCATAACCAAGTGCAGCAAGACATAGAACCACCCAGATTTGATTCATAGACACCACCCCAGAAAACAGAATTTTTTCTTTTGTGATACTTTGTAACTTTTAGCAACAAGATAATCACCCAAACGAAACTGAACAGTCAAAGAATCATCATCCATCCAATATCTGATTTCAGCTTCTGACAATTCTTTATCACTGCATGTTACAGCAAACGGCTCTTCCACATGTACAATAAAATTCAGCATGTTATAATCTTGAGCTTCTAGCAGCACCTGTTTCTCTATTGTCTTAAAAGCATTCACATACTGAGTTTGATGAAATGAAAAATGATCATATACATCAAATGTAACACAAATCAGCTTTAAATCGTCATTCTGTGCAGCAGTAACCAATGTTCTTCCTGCTTTGGATGTATACCCTGTTTTACCACCAATCGTAAATGGAAACTGTTTCAACAATCGATTTGAATTATAAAATACACTTCCCCACTCACTTTGATAAGTGAGAGTCCCAATAATTTCACAGAACTGTTCATTTTGTATCGCATAGTTCATTAATAACGCCATATCAAAACAAGTGGACAGATTTCCTTCCTGTGTAATATCCAGGCCATGCGGGTTGTTGAAATGAGTATTATGCATGCCAAGTTCTTCTGCCTTCCTGTTCATCATGTCTACAAACTTTTCAACTGTACCACCAACACGTTGAGCTAGAGCAACAGCAGCATCATTTCCGCTTTCCAGCATCAGACCATACAGAAGTGATCGCATACACACTTGTTGACCAGGCTGAAGATAAATTCTTTTTTCATCCACACTTAACACCACATCATCCACAATCCAATGGTCCAGATAATCCCCATGCTCAAGACAGACAACAGCCGTCATAATTTTACTGATGGAAGCGATACTTCTTTGAACATGTTCGTTTTCAGCTGAAAGAACACGCTCATCATCACTCATGACGATATAGTATTCAGCTCCAACAGAAGTTAAACACATTACACCAAGCAACAGACAACAGATCAATTTCTTCATCATTTCACCTGTTTCAGTCTATTCACATCCTATTTAAAATAGACCAGATCAAAAGGAGTCATCGACTCCTTTTTGTAAATTTCAGTTGTCTTAACAGGATAAATGCAGCAACACCAAGACATAACACAATACAAATCATTGCAGCCTTGATGACATAATTTAAAATCAATGGAGTAATGTTGTTGTCCTTGGAAGTCATGACTTCTTCAATATCCGGACTATATGATTCATTGACACTTGTTTTCGATACAAGCACATACTCCACAGAATCGTAACTTTTAAAACAGATTCTATTCAGATAAGTTAAAGTCTGACACTGCACGACTTCATCATTCGCAAGTGTCATAACTGCCCATTTCTTTTTTTCCTGATCTGGTTTTAAGACGGAAAAAACCAATGGTCCATCACATTCTGCAGAAAATCCATTGTGTTTCATATCAATGATAAACTCTGATTCAACTGTCCATCCTTGCGCTGCAGCTGTATCAACAAGTCTTTCACTGACAGATTTCTTCTCGATATCAATTTGTACAACATCACCAAACAATGATTTTTCAGCTGCATCATTCAAAGAAAGGTAGAGACCACTGATCTGCAGATCAAACTCATGATCAAAGATGATTGTTGCAAGCTCTTCAGAAAAGAAGGATTTATAGAGCTGATCCAGTTTGCGGATCTGATTCATTGTCAAAACAGGATAGAATTCTTTCTGCATGAGATTTTTCAATTCAATCAAATCACCTGAGTGAATTTCAGTATTTTCAAGTATATATTCTATACGTTCAAAGATTTCATTACGCACCTGATCCAGTTCATCACTGACATGAAGCGGATAGGAAGTTGATGCTCCACCATAAGCAACAATTACACTTTGATCAGATGCATCAGATAAATCATACCCACTGATCATCGACAGATTCAAATCTACAATCTCCGATGTACCATCTTCATAATTTACTTTGATACTTCCATTTTTAACTGAAATCGGAACATTCAGTTCAACAACCTGATCTGGCAAAGTGTGCATTTCAATGGAATCAATTTTACGATATGCAGCTTCATATGAATAATCTGAAGTCTGTACCCAATGATCAAAGATAGCATCATTCATTACAGGAAGCTCACAAATGACATCTGCGCCCTTTTCAAACTGAAGCATCTTTGTATTTGTGCCATCCAAAAAGGCGCCGTTACCTGCGTTAAACAGCACGACATTGAACTCTTTTGAATACAGATTCGTTTTGTTTAATACTGTATCAACATTTGATTTTTTAATGAATGCTGTATTCTTGATAAAATCATAACTGCCAAGCTGACCATTCAATGAAAACTGATTCTCATCCAGCTGCACACAATAAAAATCATCTAATTCACCAACAATTACAAACGACATCAAAGGACTCTTTTTTATGATATCTACTTGATTGCTTTGACCATCATATAAGACAACATTCTGATTCTCAACAATCGCTAAAGCTTCCTTATTTAAATCAAGCTGTCCCAGCATTTCATCCAACTGAAAAGCATACTGTGCAGCTTTTTCTGACCAATAAGGATCAGATGCATAACTAACACCCATACCACTGTTTTTATCACCTAAAAATGAACCATGATACATGTATTTATCAGGATTGGCATAAGACAAAGAAATGTAATTGCGTGCATGGGATATGACGCTGTTATTTACAGATAAATAACGTTTGGCATTTCCTTCCACATCACTGTCATAAGCTGCATGACCAAACAGATTGTTTCTGCGATATGCCAAAGAACTGTTTCCTGATGCACTCTCATTCATGGACAATGCCAGCATCAACAAAGCGTTGGAACCAAACTCTGCCTGTGAAAACACAAAACTTTCCAAAGAACCAATCAGCTGCGAAGCTGATATCACATCATTGATAGAATCTTTGTTTTCATCAATGTAATAAGCTGAAGCGTGATTCATCTTCATTTTATAAAACAGATTGTTCAAATCCTCTGCTGAATAGGAAGACATGCTGCGATGAGGCAGCATCATAAAGTAATTGTAATAAGGAGATTTGTTGATAGAAAATAAACGTGTTCCATTCAGAACATCCTGATGCATCATAAGAAAATCCGTATAAAAATAATGACCATCATAACTGTAATACAACTGATTTTCACTCAATTCATCTGATGCAAACCCCAGATCAATCAAAGAACCATATGCATCAGAATTCCAGCGTGTTTTCACCTGATGATAAAGATGACCATCATCAACAAAATAAGTACTCAACTGCAGATCTTTCTGATAAGGTACAAGTGTAACATCCTTGGTTTTGACCCACTGCTGTGCTCCTGCCATCTGAATCAGAACCCATGTACCAGATGCATTGGTTCTAAGATACAGAGCATCATTGCCATAGCAGCCATTCACATATCCTGTTTCGTCTGTTAAATGATGAACCGTTGTTATGTTGACTTCGCAATGATCATGATTCAGAACAACCACACCTGCATCCATTGCGATCAGTTTGCCTTGATAAATGACACCAGTATGATCAGTTTTTTTCATTAGATCATAAGCATCTTTAAACTCATCAAAAGACGCTGCAAAAGATCCATCATTGAGATGGATAACTTGATAGACATCATTTTCAGCGTTAACCGATAATCCACTCAACAAGATCATCAATCCGCACAACATAACACAGAGTATTCTTTTCATATAGTTAGTATAGCATCTAATCATCAAGTCAAAAAGAAAAGGTACATCATCTGTACCTTTTCTGTGATTTATTTCTTGTTTGAAAGATATTCGTGGATACCTGCAGCACCCTGTCTTCCAGCACCCATAGCGAGAATAACAGTTGCAGCACCAGTTACAGCATCACCACCGGCATAGACACCTTCCTTAGTTGTCTTGCCGTTTTCATCT